>NZ_JBEXSD010000070.1:0-26208 GCF_040613495.1 Nocardioides sp. NPDC006273
GTGCCGCCGAGGTGCCCTTCTCGACGCGGAGCTGCGCGCCGAGCGCCTTCTCGACGGGGGCGATGTCGAGCCCGTCGCACGGGTTGAACGTCTCCAGCACCTCGACGGCGCGTTGCAGCTCGTCGGCGTGCGCGAGCAGGTCGCGGGCGCGGGGGAGGAGATCCTCCGCCGTCCGGGTCAGGCGCAGCCGCCGTCCTTCCCTCGCGAACAACGGAACGCCCAGGTTCGCCTCGAGCTGGCGCAGCTGCCGCGACAGCACCGGCTGGGTCACGTGCAGCACCTCGGCGGCACGGGTCGCGGAGCCCGTGTCGGCGGTGGCGACGAAGTAGCGCAGCAGCCTCAGATCCATGCCCACGAGACATGATTGTAGTAGTCAAAAGGTCTTGGACGACATGTGTTGCGGAGGCCCATGCTGAACCCATGAACGAGTCCTCGACCCTCGAACAGTCCCGTCTCCTGCGTACGCCGCTTCCTGGTCCGCGCTCCCAGGAGCTCATGGCCCGCAAGGTCGCGGCCGTGAGCCAGGGCGTGGCCACGACCATGCCCGTCTTCGCCGCGCGCGCGGCCGGCGGGATCGTCGAGGACGTCGACGGCAATCGCTTCATCGACCTCGGCTCCGGCATCGCGGTGACCACCGTCGGATCCAGCGCGGCCAAGGTGGTCGACGCCGTCGCCGACCAGGTGGCCGCCTTCACCCACACCTGCTTCATGGTCACGCCCTACGAGGGCTACGTGGCCGTTGCCGAGCAGCTCGCCCGGCTCACCCCTGGGGACCACGAGAAGCGCACCGCCCTGTTCAACTCCGGCTCCGAGGCCGTCGAGAACGCGGTCAAGATCGCCCGCTCGTTCACCGGCAAGGACGCGGTCGTCGTCTTCGACCACGCCTACCACGGCCGCACCAACCTCACCATGGCGATGACGGCGAAGAACATGCCCTACAAGCACGGCTTCGGACCGTTCGCCGGCGAGGTCTACCGGGCGCCGATGTCCTACCCGTTCCGGGACGCCCCCGAGATCGACGGCAAGCTGGCGGCCGACCGGGCGACGTCGCAGATCGAGACGCAGGTCGGCGCCGAGAACCTCGCGGCTGTCGTGATCGAGCCGATCCAGGGCGAGGGCGGCTTCATCGTCCCGGCACCCGGTTTCCTCGCCGCGCTGGCGGAGTGGTGCGAGGCCAACGACGTTCTTTTCGTGGCCGACGAGGTGCAGTCCGGCTTCGGCCGCACCGGCACCTGGTTCGCGGTCGAGCACGACGACGTCGTCCCCGACCTGATCGTCAGCGCCAAGGGCATCGCCGGTGGTCTGCCGCTCTCCGCGGTGACCGGTCGCGCCGACGTCATGGATGCCGTCCACCCCAGCGGCCTGGGCGGCACCTACGGCGGCAACCCGCTCGCCTGCGCCGCCGCGCTGGCCGTGATCGAGACCATCGAGGCCGACGACCTGCTCACCCGGGCCCGCGAGATCGAGACGCGCCTGCTCGGAAGACTTCGCGACCTGCAGGCCGGCGACCCGCGCATCGGCGACGTACGCGGCCGGGGCGCGATGATCGCCGCCGAGTTCGTCGACCCCGCCACGGGCGACCCCGACGGTGCGACCGCCAAGGCCGTCGCCGCCTACGCCCACAGCCAGGGCGTCATCGCCCTGACCTGCGGCACCTGGGGCAACATCATCCGCTTCCTGCCTCCGCTGAGCATCTCCGACGAGCTGCTCGACGACGCCCTCGACGTACTCGCGACCGCACTGGAGGAGTCCAAGTGACCACGACCGCCGAGCCCATGAACACCCAGCCCAGCTACCTCGACGCTCTCGAGCCCGGCAGCGGCGTCCTCGTCGGTGGCCAGCGGCGGCCGGGTGCCGCCGGCGTCTTCGCGGTCGAGAACCCCGCCACCCGCGAGCACGTCGCCGACGTCGCCGACGGCACCACCGAGGACGCGACCGCCGCGGTCGACGCGGCCGCCGCGGCGCTGCCCGCATGGTCGGCGCTGCCGCCGCGGAACCGCAGCGACCTGCTCGGCCGGGTGCGTGAGCTGATGCTGCGCGACGCCGACGACCTCGCCGCCCTGATCGCGCTCGAGAACGGAAAGTCCCTCACCGACGCGCGCGGCGAGGTCGCCTACGCCGCCGAGTTCTTCCGCTGGTACGCCGAGGAGGCGGTGCGCCCGCACGGCGACTTCGGTCCCTCGCCGGCCGGTGGCACCCGCACCATCGTCACCCACAAGCCCGTGGGCGTGGCAGCTCTGGTGACGCCGTGGAACTTCCCGGCCGCGATGGCCACCCGCAAGATCGCCCCGGCGCTCGCCGCGGGTTGCACGGTCGTGCTCAAACCCGCCGCGGAGACGCCGCTGACGGCGCTCGCGGTCGCCCGGCTGATCGCCGAGGCCGGCGTTCCCGGCGGCGTCGTCAACGTGGTCCCCGGCCGGGACGCTGCCGGGATCGTCAGCACCTGGCTCACCGACCAGCGGGTCCGCAAGATCTCCTTCACCGGCTCGACCGGAGTCGGCCGCATCCTGCTGCGTCAAGCCGCGGACCGGGTCGTCAACACCTCGATGGAGCTCGGCGGCAACGCGCCGTTCGTGGTGACCTCGAGCGCCGACGTGGCGGCTGCCGTCGAGGGCGCGATGGTCGCCAAGTTCCGCAACGGGGGACAGGCCTGCACCGCCGCCAACCGGTTCTACGTGCACGCCGACGTGGCCGAGGAGTTCACCGCCCTGCTCGGCGCCGCCGTCGAGAAGCTTCGGGTCGGCCCCGCCGAGCAGGGCAGCGACATCGGCCCGCTCATCTCCGAGAAGGCGTACGCCACCGTCACCGGTCTCGTCGACGATGCCGTGGCCGCGGGGGCCGTGATCGCCCACCGCGCCGAGGTCCCCACCTCGGCGGGCTACTTCTACGCACCCACGGTCCTGACCGGCGTACCGGCGGACTCGGCGCTGCTGCGGGAGGAGATCTTCGGGCCGGTGGCCCCGATCGTGGTCTGGGACGACACCGAGGAGCTGTTGGCCGCGGTCAACGACACCGAGTTCGGCCTGGCGGCGTACGTCTACGGCGAGATGGGCGAGGCGCTGCACGTCGCCGAGCGGATCGATGCCGGGATGGTCGGCGTCAATCGCGGCCTGGTCTCCGACCCGTCGGCGCCGTTCGGCGGGGTCAAGCAGAGCGGCATCGGGCGCGAGGGCGCGCGGGCCGGGCTGGAGGAGTACCTGGAGACGCAGTACCTCAGCGTCGCCTGGTGAGTCGGGGGAGTCGTCTCGTGATTGGCATCACGCCGACTCCATCCCTGATGATGTGACTCAGACCACCTGCACACCATGCGGGTGGTCACTCGGGACTGCCTCACCCGGCGGTCCCGCAAACACTCCAGACGGACCACCAGTGCCGCCCGGCAGATTGAGGAGTCACCCTTATGACCGCAGTGTTCGAGCCCGGGACCTCGTTCGAGGCGTACGACCTGGCCGACCGATACCGTGTCGGAGCCGGCCCCGTGCTGCTGACCGGAATCCAGGCGATCGCGCGGATGCTCGTCGAGCAGCGCGCCCTGGACCAACGCCGCGGCATGCGGACCGGCACCTTCATCTCCGGCTACCCGGGCAGTCCGCTCGGCGGCCTCGACCAGCTGCTGCTGGGCCTGCCGAAGGAGATGGCCGACGCCGACATCACCGTCGTGCCCGGTCTCAACGAGGAGCTCGCCGCCACCGCCGTATGGGGCTCGCAGTCGGCGGTCACGCTCGACACCGAGCGCTACGACGGCGTGACCGGCGTCTGGTACGGCAAGGGTCCCGGCGTCGACCGCGCGCTGGACGCGATGCGTCACGCCAACATGTACGGCGCCCACCCCGCCGGCGGCATGCTGATGCTGGTCGGCGACGACCCGGCCGCGAAGTCGTCGACCGTGCCGGCCGTGAGCGAGCGCACCCTGGCGAGCCTCGGCATCCCGGTGCTCTTCCCGCGCAACGCCTCCGAGATCGTCGAGTACGGGATGGAGGGCATCGCCCTCTCCCGCGCCTCCGGCTGTGTGGTCGCGCTCAAGATCGTCGCCGACGTCGCCGACGGCGCCTGGGTGGTCAACCCGGAGATCGGAGTCATCGACCCGGTCATGCCGAAGACCGAGTGGCAGGGCGTCCCCTACACCTACGAGCCGACCAAGATCGAGCTCTTTCCCGACCGGATCGTCGGCGCCGAGGCGAAGCTCTACGGCCCCCGGATGAACGTCGTGAAGGCGTACGCCGCCGAGAACCGCCTCAACCGGATCGAGGTCAAGGCGCCGAACGCCAAGGTCGGCATCGTCGCCTCGGGCTCGTGCTACGACTCGATGCGACAGGGTCTGTTGGACCTCGGCCTCGACCACGACGCCCTGATGGCCGCCGGCATCCGGGTGCTGCGCCTGGGCATGATGTGGCCGGTCGAGCCGACCATCGTGTCGACGTTCGCCGACGGGCTCGAGGAGATCATCGTCGTCGAGGACAAGACCTCCTTCATCGAGCAGGGCATCCGCGAGATCCTCTACGGCGAGCCGTCCGCGCCCGTCATCGTCGGCAAGAAGGACCGCGCCGGGGTCCCGCTGGTGCCGCTGGACGGTGAGCTGACCGCCGGCCGCCTGCTCGCGCCGCTGCGTCGTTCGCTGAAGGGCCGCGCCGAGCTGAAGTCCGCCGGGCCGGCCCGGATCGACCTGCCGCTGCTCTCGACCTCGCGCACTCCGTACTTCTGCTCGGGCTGCCCGCACAACCGCTCCACCGCGCTGCCCGAGGGCTCGCTGGGTGGCGGCGGCATCGGCTGCCACACCCTGGTGACCGCCTCGCAGCGTGAGGACAGCGCGGTCGTCGGCATCACCCAGATGGGCGGCGAGGGCTCGCAGTGGATCGGGCAGGCGCCCTACAGCCACGCCGGCCACACCTTCCAGAACGTCGGTGACGGTACCTTCTTCCACTCCGCGCAGCTGGCCATCCAGGCGTGCGTCGCGGCGGACGTCAACATCACCTACAAGCTGCTGCACAACGACGTCGTCGCGATGACCGGTGCCCAGAAGCGGCAGGGTGAGGTCACGATGGCGCAGCTGACCCACAAGCTGATGAACGAGGGCGTCAAGGCGATCATCGTGGTCGCCGACGAGCCGAAGCGCTACCGCCGCAGCAGCTTCCCCGCGGGCGTACGCCTGTGGCACCGTGACCGGCTCGACGACGCCCAGCACGAGCTGCGCGAGATCGAGGGCGTGACCGTGCTGATCTACGACCAGCACTGCGCCGCCGACGCGCGCCGCCAGCGCAAGCGCGGCACCATCGAGGCCCGCAACACCAAGATCGTGATCAACGAGGCCGTCTGCGAGGGCTGTGGCGACTGCGGCGTGAAGTCCAACTGTCTCTCCGTGCAGCCGGTCGAGACCGAGCTGGGTCGTAAGACCCGCATCGACCAGACCTCGTGCAACACCGACTACACCTGTGTCGAGGGCGAGTGCCCCTCGTTCATGGCGGTCGAGACCGACCCGACGGTCAAGAAGGCGAAGAAGTCGACGCCGACGCCGCCCGAGGTGGCGGACCCGGGCTACGCCGACCTGGAGCGGACCTACGGCGTCTTCATGGCCGGCATCGGCGGCACCGGCATCGTCACCGTCAACCAGGTGCTCGCCACCGCGGCGCTGCGCGCCGGCTTCGGTGTGGAGTCGCTCGACCAGGTCGGGATGAGCCAGAAGGCCGGTCCGGTGACCGCTCACCTGCGGTTCGGTCCGGGCGCGATCGACCCCTCCAACCGGGTCACCCCGGGTTCGGCGGACGCGCTGCTCGGCTTCGACCTCCTCACCCTGGCCGAGGGCAAGAACCTCGCCTACGGCGACCCGGAGCGCACCCGCGCGGTCGTGTCGACCAGCAAGACGCCGACCGGGCCGATGGTCTATGACAAGGACATCGCCTACCCGGCCGACGACGAGCTGCTCACCCGCGTGAACGGGGCGACCTCCTCGCTGCGCGCCTTCGACGCGCTCACCGCCGCGGAGACGCTCTTCGGCAACACCGCCGCGGCCAACTTCCTGCTGGTCGGCGCCGCCTACCAGGCCGGCGCGCTCCCGATCCCCGCCGAGGCGATCGAGGAGGCCATCGGCATCAACGGTGTCGCCGTCAGCGCCAACGTGGCCGCCTTCCGCTGGGGCCGTGCGTCCGTGGCCGCGCCCGATGAGTACGCCTTGGTCACCGGCACGGCCACCGCGCCGGTCGAGGAGATCGTCGTGCCGGCTCTGGACGACGCGAAGCTCGACGGCGAGGTGCGCCGGCTCGTCGAGTTCCGTGCCCCGAAGCTCGTCGCCTTCCAGAACCAGGAGACCGCTCGCCGCTACGTCGAGCTCGTCGACCGGATCTGGAACGCCGAGCGTGCGGTGAGCGCCGAGACCCGCTTCTCCGAGGCGGTCGCCCGCTACCTGTTCAAGCTCACCGCCTACAAGGACGAGTACGAGGTCGCCCGGCTGCTCACCGCACCGGCCGCCTTGGACGGTGTCCGTGCCGAGGTCCAGGGCAAGATCAGCTTCAAGCTCTCCCCGCCGGTCTTCGGGGCGTTCCTGAAGGGCCGCAAGATGACCTTCGGTCCGCGCTCGCACTTCATGCTCCGCCTCCTGGCGACCATGAAGTTCCTCCGCGGCACGGTCCTCGACCCGTTCGGTCAGGCCCACGTACGCCGCACCGAGCGCGCCCTGCTCGCGCACTACTCGGCGCTGGTCACCGACCTCGCCGCGGACCTGACCGACGAGAACTACGCCCGGGCCGTCCGCCTGGCGGAGCTCCCGGACATGGTGCGGGGCTACGAGAGCGTGAAGATGCGCAACGTCGAGGCCTACCGTGAGGCGCTCGCCGCCGAGGGGATCGACCTCGCGATCTAGTCGGGACTAGAGCACGTTGTAGGTGCTCGTCGGCCCGTCGCCGACGCCGAACTCCTCTGCCAGCCTCGACGGCGCACCCGCGCTGTCGAGGCTGGCCTCCACCCGGCGGATGTTGCGGGCCGAGGGGTAGGCGAAGAAGGCCATCAGCGCCAGCGAGACGAGCGCGCCGACGACGTACGTCATCAGCTGGCCATCGGTGAGGGCGAAGGCCAGCGCGAGCGAGGCGATCGCGACGACCTCGCTGAGCACGAGCCGGAGGAACATCGAGGTCTGCTGCCTCTGCAGCCCCTCCCTCGTCGCCTGCTCGGGCGGCGTGCCCGGCGTGATGGGCAGGACCCGGAAGCCGATCGTCGAGCAGAGCACGAAGATCACGACCCCGGCCGCGACCTGCCCGCCGAGGACGTACGCCGACGGCAGCGTCAGGTCGGCCTCGGGAACGCTGAGGGCGACGACGACCCCAGCACCACCAGCATGGACATGAACGTGAGCGCCAGCATCCTGGCCGTACGCATCGGGGGTGTGGGCATCGGAGCTCCTCATCGGCCAACAGGTGAGGGGAAAACCTAGCGGACTCCGGCTGCCCGTCGCCGGACGGACACCGCGGCCCGAGGACTGTTCGTCTCTCGGGCCGCGGTGACGCGGTCAGGCGCGCCAGGTGATGAGCGCGTCGAGCGCCTCGATCCGCTCGCCGGAGACCAGCAGCGGGTTGACCTCGAGCGACTCGAGATCGTCGCCGAGCGCGACCGCGATCGCGCCGAGCCTCGCCACCACCCCGGCGAGCGCCTCCAGGTCGACCGGAGCCTGCCCGCGTGCGCCCCGCAGGACGGCGGCGCTGCGCAGGGACTCCAGCGCCTGCCGGGCATCGGTCGCCGAGATCGGCAGCAGCCGGAGCTGGGAGTCACCGAGGATCTCGACCCAGATTCCGCCCATGGCCACCGCCAGCGTGAGGCCCCAGGACGGATCGCGGACGACGCCGACGAGCAGCTCGGTGCCCCCCGATCGCATCGGCTGGACGATCGTGGTGGTGCCGTCGTGGCCCGCCTTCGCGAGGGAGTCGCCGATCCGGGTTGCCGCGGCGCGGACCGACTCCGCGTCCTGGAGGCCGAGCTCCACGCCGCCGAGGTCGCTCTTGTGCTCCAGGTCGTCGGCCGCCGCCTTGAGCACCACGGGGAAGCCGACCTCCTCGGCGAGACGAGCGGCCTCGTCGGGGGAGGTGGCGACCCGGGACGGCACCATCGGGATGCCGTTCGTGGCCAGGAACCCGGCGGCATGACGCTCGGTCCAGGTGCCGGCGCGGGCCGGCAGCCCGTCCGGCACCTCGACCTCGACCGAGACCGGCCTGTCCGTGCCCGCCCGATGGCGCCGGTAGGTCTCCGACCAGCGCACCGCGTGGCCCAGCGCGGTCATGCCGTGCTCGATGCCACCCGCGATCTGCGGATAGTCAGCCGCCTCCCGCAGGGCCCGCCCGGTCTCGCTCACGTCGACCAGGACGTTGCCCACGATCACCACCGGCTTCGGTGAGGACCTGATCACCCCGCCGGTATGGCGGTAGGTCTCCACCGCCAGGTCGAAGTCCGGCGTCACCCGGGGCATGTCCTGCAGCAGCATGATGACGTCGACACCAGGATCGGCAGCCACCACGCCGAGCGACTTCGCCATGAGCTGGCGGTCGAGCAGCACGTAGCCGGTGACGTCGAGCGGGTTGTTCGGTGTGGCGAACGGCGGCAGTACCCTCCGCAGCGCTGTCGTGGTCGCCTCGGCGAACTCCGGCAGCTCGAGCCCCTCGTCCTCGGCACGGTCGGAGATGATCTCGGAGGCGCCGCCCGAGGGGGTGACGACGCCGATCCGGTTGCCGGGGAGGGGACCGGTCTCGGCCAGCATGCCGGCGGTGACCATCAGGTCCTCCAACGAGCCCACGCGGATCACCCCGAGCTGGCGGAAGGCGGCGTCGACGGTCTTGTCGTCACCCACCAGTGCGCCGGTGTGAGCCTGAGCGGTCCGAGACGCCTTGACGCTTCGGCCGATCTTGAGTGCCACGATCGGTTTGCCCGCCGCCAGGGCCCGCCGGGCGATGTCGGCGAACTCCTCCGGGTGCCGGATGCTCTCGAGGAAGAGCGCGATCACCTTCGTCTTGGGGGAGTCGACCAGCGCGTTCATCACGTCGGTCACCGACATCACGGTCTCGTTGCCCATCGAGACCAGCAGCGAGATCCCGATGTTGCGTGCCTGGGCGAAGGCCAGCACGTTGCTGGCCAGCGCACCGCTCTGCAGCACGACTCCGACCGAACCGCCCAGGAGCGGCGGCGGGATCGGCAACCCGTAGGGGGTGATCGAGTCGGCCGCGTTGATGAACCCGTTCCCGTTGGGCCCGAGGACGATGAGGTCGTGCCGCCGGGCGAGGTCGGCGACCTCCTGCTCGCGGACCGTGCCCTCACCGCCGACCTCGCCGTAGCCGGCGGTGAGGATGACGTAGTTCCGGATGCCGCGGGCCGCGCCCTCCTCCAGGACACGCGGCACGACCTCGATCGGCGTCATGACGTAGGCCAGGTCGACGGGCCCGGGGATGTCGGTGAGGCTGCGGTGGGTCTCGACGCCGTGGACGACTGGCGTCTTGGGGTTCACCAGGTGCACGTCCCCGGCGAAGCCGTGCTGGAGAAGGTTGTTGTAGGTGCTCATGGACCAGCCCGACTTGTCGGTCGCCCCGACCAGGGCGACCGACTTCGGGCGGAAGAACTCCTGCAGTCGATCGGCGTCGAGCTCGCTCATGACAACGACGCTCCCACCTTGATGTGGCCCTTGAGCAGGTTTCGGGCGATCGTACGACGCTGGATCTCGTCGGTGCCCTCGAAGATGCGGAGCAGACGCAGCTCCCGGTACCAGCGCTCCAGGGGAAGCTCCTTGGTGTAGCCCATGCCACCGTGGATCTGGAGGACGCGGTCGACGACCCGGTTGGCCATGTTGGTGCCGTAGAGCTTCGCGATGGACGAGGTGTGCCGGGCGTCCATCTTGTTCTCGACCTGCCAGGCGGCGTGCAGGGTCAGCCAGCGGGCGGCCTCCAGCTCGACGGCGCTGTCGGCGATGTGACCCTGGATGAACTGGTAGTTGGCGATCGGCTGACCCATCGACTGCCGGTTGTTGGCGTGCTCGATGGCCATCTCGAGCATGCGCTCGGCGGCACCGATGGCGCCGGCCGGGATCATGAAGCGGCCGTTGCCGATCCACTGCATCGCCAGCTCGAAGCCCTTGCCCTCCTCGCCGAGGATGTGGTCGTTCGGGACCCGGACGTCCTGGAAGCTCAACGCACCCGGGCCCCACTCGCCCATGGTCGGGATGGGCGTGGACTCCCAGCCCATCGCCCGATCGACCAGGAAGCAGGTGACGCCGCCGTCGGCGCCCTTCGCGGGGTCGGTGACGGCGAAGACCATGACGAAGTCGGCCTCGTTGCCGTTGGTGATGAAGGTCTTCTCGCCGTTGATCACCCAGTCGTCGCCGTCCCGGACCGCCTTGGTCCGGATGTTGCGGGCGTCGGAGCCGGCGCCGGGCTCGGTGATGGCGAAGCAGCTTCGGCGCTCACCCTCGATGGTGGGGATGAGGTACTCCTGCTTCTGCGCCTCGGTGCCGGCGTAGAGGATGTTGTCCGCGCTGCCGCCGAAGCGGAACGGCACGAAGGTGCGGCCGGCCTCGCCCGCGATGATCGCCGACATCACTGCTCCCGCAGCCATCCCGCCGTACTCCTCGGGGGTGTTGATGCCCCAGTAGCCGTACTTGCGGGCCTTTGCCTGCAGGTCCTTGAGCTGGCCCGGCTCGAGGGCCGGCCGGCCGTTCCGCTCGTTGAGGAGAACCTGGTCCTCCAGTGGCATCACCTCTTTGGTGATGAACTGGCGAACCGCCTCCTTGACTGCTCGATGCTCTTCTCCCAGCGCGAAGTCGATCATTGTCCGCTCCTTCGGTTAGAGTGAGTTTCTAGAATCGTTTTCTAGAATGGACTATGAGAAGCGTCACGCAGTCGCGGTTCGTCGTCAAGAGGAATTGCGCATATTCTGAGAAGATCCCGCAGGACGACGAGGAGTGAACGATGTCGCTAGAGGTCGAACCACAGAGCCCCGGAGGGCGCCGTTGGGCCAGGACCGAGGAGACACGCCGTCAGCTCTTGGACGCTTCTCGGGAGGTCTTCGCCGAGAAGGGCTATGCGGTGGCCAGCGTCTCCGACGTCGTCGCCCGCGCGGACTCCAGCGTCGGCAGCGTCTACCACCACTTCGGCGGCAAGGAGCAGCTCTACCTCGCGCTGTGGGAGGAGTACGTCGGCAGGCTCGCCGCAGCCGCGGCCGCCAGCGTGGCGAAGCTCCGCAAGAGCGGGGTCGAGTCGCCGCTGGACCAGTTCGAGGCCGGGGCACTGGCCTACCTCGATGCAGTCTGGGAGGACCGCGAGCTGCTGCCGGTCTTCTACGCCGGCGACGGCCCTCCCGGGTTCGAGGTGATGCGCCGACGCCGCAACACCGAGTGGATCCGCCGCAACCTGCAGGTCCTCGGCCTCGGTGGCAGCGACGAGGACAAGCTGCTCGGTGCGATCCTGACCGCTCTCATCGGTGAGGCGGCCCGGATGACGGCCGGGTGCGACACGAAGCGCCAGGCCAGGCGGGTCTCCCGGCACGCGATCGCGCTGGCGCAGCGTCTCTTCGCCGGAGAGATCGCCGAGGCCGCGCCGCAGGACTCCGAGTAGGGCGCGGGTCTCGACAGGCTCGACCACCGGTGCCGACGATCAGCGCCAGGTGGCCAGGCCACGGTCGATGACCACGGTGCCGTCCTCCTTTCGGGTCTGGAAGGCGGTCGTGGTGTCGTCGACGCGCCACATCGCGACCTGAAGGGTCTCCCCGGGAAGGACCGGTGCGGAGAAGCGTCCGCTCATCGTCACCAGACTGTCCCCGTCGCCTTCGGCGATCGAGCGGACCAGCGCCCGGCCGGTCACCCCGTAGGTGCAGAGCCCGTGCAGGATGGGGCGTTCGAAGCCACCCCGCGCGGAGAAGCGTGGGTCCGAGTGGAGCGGGTTGCGGTCGCCGCTGAGGCGGTAGAGCAGCGCCTGGCCGGGCCAGGTCGGCATCGTCGCCAGCTCGTCGGGATCATGCTCCGGGATCGGCGAGGCCACCTTCGGTCCAGGGTCGCCGCCGAACCCGCCCTCACCCCGGATGAACACCGAGCTGCGGGTGGTCACGACGGGCTCGCCCGTCGCCGGGTCGACCGCCTCAGCCTGGCTCGTGACCAGGGCTCCTGACCCCTTGTCGTACATGCCGGTCACCCGGGAGGTGAGCGAGACGGTCCCCTCCGCGGTCAGGGGACGGTGCAGGACGACCTCCTGCTCGGCGTGGACCAGCATGGCGGGGTTGAAGTCGCCCATCCTTCGCCCGCCGCGTCTGGCGCCCCAGGTGACCATCACCCCGAAGGTGGGCAGCACCTTCTGCTCCGGGCACGCGTCGTCGCCGTGCTCGGTGGTGTAGGCCAGGTCGGTCAGCGGGTCGTCGTGCCCGGCGCCGACACCGAGGGCGTAGAGCAGCGTCTCGGCACTGGTCCAGGATCGCTCCTCGGGCTCGGAGCGTACGCCGACGACGGACTGGTCCAGACTCATGCTTCAGGGGTCCTTCCGCTGGTGAGCGAGTTCGCCCGGGCCTCCGCGATCATGCTGGGAAGCACCACGTCGAGCTCCTCGACGGTCCACGGCCCGTCCTTCTCCTCCGTCGGGCCGGCGACCCAGCCCTCGGCCACGCTCACGTGCCCGCCGCGTACGTTGAAGACGCGACCGGTCACCTCGCGCGCCGACGGCGAGGCCAGCCAGGCCACGACGGGGGAGACGTTCTCGGGCGCGCCCGGGTTCCACTCGCCCTCGGCCACCTGCGGCCGGTTGGGGTTGAGGTTCTCCGTCATCCGGGTCAGCGCCGCCGGGGCGATCGCGTTGACCGTGATGCCGTAGCGGCGCAGCTCCTGAGCGGCGATCACGGTCATCGCCGCGATGCCGGCCTTGGCGGCGCCGTAGTTGATCTGCCCGGGGTTGCCGTAGATGCCGGAGGACGAGGTGGTGTTGATGATCCGGGCGTCGACGTCCTCGCCCTTCTTGGAGAGCTCGCGCCAGTGCTGGGCGGCCACGCTCATCGGGGCGAAGGTGCCGCGGAGGTGGACCTTGACCACGGCGTCCCACTCGTCGATGGACATGTTGACCAGCATCCGGTCGCGCAGGATGCCGGCGTTGTTGACCAGGACGTCGACCTTGCCCCACTCGTTGAGGGCGTCCTGGAACAGCTTCTGCGCGCCTTCCGGGGCGCTGATGTCGCTGCCGTTGGCGATCGCCTCGCCGCCGAGAGCGCGTACCTCCTCGACCACCTGCTGGGCGGGGTCGTCGGCCTTGCCGGTGCCGTCGAGGCCGGCACCGAGGTCGTTGACCACGACCGCGGCTCCGCGCCGCGCGAACTCGAGGGCGTGGGCTCGGCCGAGTCCTCGCCCGGCGCCGGTGATGATGACGACCTGTCGGTCGGTGTCTGCCATGGGTCTGCTCCTTCGGGTGGTGGGGTCAGGGCTGGTTGGCGAGGATCAGGGTCGCCGCGCTCATGAACATGCCGCCGTTGCCGAGCACCAGGCTGGTGCTGACGTCGTCGACCTGCGCGGCGGCCTCGCCGCGCAGCTGGCGTACGGACTCCTGGATCGCGAACATCCCGTACATGCCGGTGTGGGTGTAGGACATGCCGCCGCCGTTGGTGTTCATGGGCAGCCGCCCGCCGGGCGAGGTGTGACCATCGGCGACGAACGCCCCCGACTCCCCGCGGCCGACGAAGCCCATGTCCTCCAGGCCGTAGAGGGGGACGTGCGCGAAGGCGTCGTAGATCATCAGGTGGTCGATGTCCGCCGTCGAGGTGCCGGACTCCTTGAACGCCGCCTGGCTGGACAGCGTGAACTGCTTGCAGCGGGTCATGTCCTCCATCTGCGAGATCAGCGGGGTGGTGGCCGCCTCGCCGGTGCCGAGGATGTGGACCAGCGGCTTGTCGCTGCCGTGCGCCTCGGCGAACTCGCGGGAGGCGACGACCAGCGCTCCACCGCCGTCGGTCACCAGGCAGCACATCAGCAGGGTGAACGGGTCGGCGATCATCTTGGCGCCGAGGACGTCCTCGACGGTGACCTCGTCCCGGAACATCGCCCGCGGGTTGCGGGCGGCCCAGCGCCGTTGCGCGACCGCGACCTCGGCGAGCTGCTCGAGGGTGTTGTCGGTCTCGTGCAGGAACCGGCGGGCGGGCACGGTGAAGCTGGTCGGCGGGCCGACGATCCCGTACGGCATCTCGAACTGCGCCATCACCGAGTCGTTTGCCCGCGGGTACGGCGGTGCGCCCACCCGGGACCGGCCGGACTCGCCGTGGGTGATCAGCACGACGTCGGCGTAGCCGGCCTTGATCGCCGCCGTCGCGTGACGTACGTGGAAGAGGAAGGAGGCGCCGCCGACGCCGGTGCCGTCGACGTAGGTCGGGGTGATCCCGAGAGCGTGCGAGACCTGGATCGGGCCGGGGACCGAGACCGACGCGATGCCGTCGACCTGGTCCTTGGTCAGGTTCGCGTCGGCGAGCGCCCGCCGGGCACCCTCGACGTGCAGCTCGAGGGTCGAGGTGGTGGGCAGCTTGCCGATGTCGGTCTCGGCCGCGCCCACGATGACGACGTCGCGGCTCATCGGACCTCCTCCTTCACCGGGGCGAAGACGGGCACGGCGGCGCCCGTACGCTGCTCGAAGCGGACCTCGACCGGCATGTCGAGCTCGAGCGTCTCCGGATCCGCGTCGACGAGGTTGGTCATCATCCGAGGGCCCTCCTCGAGCTCGACCACGGCGATCACCGTCGGGACCGGGAAGCCGGGAGCGGGGCGGTGGGAGACGACGTAGGTGTGGAGCAGGCCCCTGCCCGAGCAGGTGACCCACTCGAGATCGGTGGAGCCGCACTGTGGGCAGGACGAGCGCGGGTAGAAGAAGACCTGGTCGCACGGTCTGCACCTCGGCAGGTCGAGCCGGCCGGCGGCGGTGGCGTCCCAGTAGGGCTGGGTCTCCGGTGTCGCCCGGGGCGCGAACCGCGCCTCCGGAGACACCTCTGGGGTCGCCGCTCTCGTTGGGTGCTGGGTCATACGGTGCTGCCTTTCTCCCGCATCCGGACGGCGCGAGCGTCGAGGTAGTGGAGGATGGCCTCGACCGAGGCCCGGGCGGCCGGACGACGTTGGTCGTCGACCTTGGCGTAGACGTGATCGGTGATCTGCTCGCGGGCCACGCCGTCGGCGAGCAGCCCTGCGACCTGGTCGATCCGTCGCTGCCTGTCGGCGATCCGCGCGTGCAGGTAGGTGGTCGGCTCGCGCACCGCCGGCCCGTGGCCCGGAAGCAGGATCCAGTCGTCGTCGACCAGGTCGGCGATCCTGGCCATCGAGCCGAGGATGTCTGCGACGGTGCCGTCAGGGTGCGAGATGTAAGGGTTGAACCGGGCCAGCACGGTGTCGCCGGTGAGCATCACGCGACGGTCGCCGAGCGAGAAGCTGACGCCGTCGGAGGTGTGCCCGGGGGTGGAGAGGGTGCGGATCTCCGTACCCCGGCCCAGGTCGAGCCGGGTCCCGTCGGGGATGACCCCCTGCTGGACCCGTGGTCTGATCGCGGCCTGCCAGCGCTCGGCGACCGCACTGGCGGCCTGGGAGTGGTCGCCGTGATGGTGGCTGAGGAGGACCGTCTCGACGCGGGCACCCGCAGCGCGGACCACCTCGTCGATCCGGTCCAGGTGACCGGGGTCGGTCGGGCCGGGGTCGATGACCACGGCCCGTCCGTCCCCGACGACGATCCAGGTGTTGGTGCCCTCGTACGTCCAGTGGTTGGCGTTCGGCGCGAGCAGGAGGTGGACGCCGGCCGTGACCTCCACCGGCTCCCCGGGTCGCGGCGGCGCCTCGCCGACGTCCCACATCGCCTCGATGCGGCACGAGTCGTCCCGACGGTGCTCGTTCTGACTGTGCTCGTTCCAGAGGGGAGGGCCGCTGCTCACTCCTGCTCCATCCACATGTTCTGGAGCTCGCGGGAGGAGTAGTCCGGGTGCGGGTGGTAGTTGTGGACCTTGCCCGAGTAGAGCGTCTGGGTGTCATAGGCGTAGAGCGGCAGCGGGGTGGAGACGTTCTCCATGATGTAGCGCTCGATGTCCTGCAGCGCCTTCTCCCGCTCGGCCTCGTCGGTGATGATGCGCTGGGCGGCGACCATCTTGTCGAGCTCGGGGTCGTTGACCCGTGACCAGTTTCGGGTCCCGGTGCTGGCGTACTCCGAGGCGAGGTACTCGTCGGCCGTCAGCATGGGGGTCTGCAGGCCGTACATGATGTCGTACTTCGTCTCCGGCCAGGTCGAGCTGACGTAGGTGGCGTAGTCCTGCTGGTCGATGGTCAGCTTGATGCCGACCTTGCCCAGGTCCTCCTGGATCCACTGGGCCTCGCGCAGGATCGTCTCGCCGTAGCCGTCGGTGGCGACCAGCTCGGCCTCGAAGCCGTCCGGATACCCGGCCTCGGCCAGCAGCTCCTTGGCCTTCTCGGGGTCGTACTCCAACAGCTCGTCGACCTCGTCCTGGGGCAGCGAGCCGAACAGCGTCGGGGTGATCGGACCGGTGAGGCTCCCACCGGAGCGCAGAGCCTTGATCATCCCCTCCTTGTCGATGGCGTGCGCGACCGCGCGCCGGACCTCGAGCTTGCTGAAGGGCCCCTCCGCCGCGTTCATGAAGACCCGGGTCTGGGTGATGCCCTTCTCCGTACGCAGCTGGAGCCCGTCGATCTGGCTGAGGAGCTGCTCGACCTGGCGCTTCTCGGTGGAGAGCGAGGAGATCATGTCGAGCTTGCCGCTGCGCAGCGCGGCGATCTGTGCCTGGGCGTCGGGGAGCACGGTGGTCTGGATGCCGTCCAGGTGGGGGAGACCCTCGACGAAGTAGTCGGGGTTCTTCTCCATGACCCGCTCCTGGTCGCGCTTCCAGCTCTTCAGGACGAAGGGGCCGGTGCCGATGGCCTCCTCGGCGAAGCTGAACTCGCCCTTGGTGCCCTCGCAGGGGAGGATCGACATGAACGGGTTGGCCATGGTCTGGTCGAAGGCAGTGTTCGCCGAGGCGAGCGTGAAGACCACGGTGTACGGGTCGGGGGTCTCCAGCTTGGCCACGTTGGCGACCAGGCCGAGCTGATGCCCCGGCAGGCTCTTGATCCGGTCCACCGTGCACTTCACGTCGGCCGAGGTGAGCTCGCGACCGTTGACCGGCGGCTTGTCGTGGAACTTGACGCCCTGGCGGAGGTTGAAGGTCCAGGTCTTCAGGTCGTCCGACTTCGACCACTCCTCGGCCAGGTCGCCCTCGAGCTCGTTCGAGCCGTACTCGACGTCCTTGCCGGTCTTCGGTGCGACCAGCCGGCTGTAGACCGTGCCGACCGCGACGTGAGTCATGTAGGACGCCTCCTTGTGGATGTCCAGCGAAGGCGCGTCGGTGGTTGCCGCCGTGTGCAGGATGCCGCCGTCCTGGGGCGGCCCGGCATCCTCGACGATCTTGCCCTTCCCGGAGGTGTCTGCGCCCGTGCCGCAGGCGGCGGTGAGGGCGAGGCAGGCGGCGGCCACGGCCGCGCCGGCGGTCCGAACCGGTGATCTCTTGAGGCGAAGCATGGGGTTGGACATCACGGACTCCTTGGATGGGATGGGCTATCGGCGCTGTTTGGGGTCGAGGAAGTCACGCATGGCGTCACCGAGCAGGTTGAACGCCAGGACGGACACGGAGAGGATCAGGCCGGGAACGACGGTCATCCACGGAGCGATCTCGAGCTGGCTGCGGCCTTCGCTGAGCATCCGGCCCCACGACGGTGTGGGGGGAGGGGTGCCGATGCCCAGGAAGCTGAGCGCGGACTCGGCGATGAGGATGACGGCGAAGAGCAGCGAGCCCATGACGAAGAGCGGGGCCATCAGGTTGGGGAGCCCGTACCGGAGCAGGATCCGCGGGGTGCTGCAGCCGACCGAGCGGGCGGCCTCGACGTACGGCTCCTCGCGGATGCGGAGCATCTCGCCGCGGGCGACTCGGTTGATCGACGGGATCACCAGCAGGCTCAGGGCGATCACGGTGTTGCGTACGCTCGGGCCGAGCAGGGCGGCGACGAACAGCAGCAGCACGATCGAGGGGATCGCCATCAGCGCGTCCATGATGCGCTGCAGGACGGAGTCGATCCAGGTGCCGCCGAAGTAGCCCGAGACGACACCGATGACCAGCCCGATCACACCGCCGAGCGCGAGCGTGGAGACCGCGATCAGCAGCGAGGTCCGGGCGCCGTAGAGCGACCGGCTCAGGACGTCGCGGCCGAGCTCGTCGGTGCCGGCCAGATGGCCGCCGACCCCGGGAGCGGTCAGCAGGTTGACTCGGTCCTGGGCGAGCGGGTCGTACGGAGCGATCCAGGGCGCCAGGACGGCGACCACCACGAAGAGCGTGATCAGGAAGAGGGCGATGGCGCCGAGGGGCTGTTCTGTGGCGAACCGGGTCAGACCGCCCCGGGTCTTGGGGCGGCGAGTTGGACGCGCGGTCCCGGGGATGGCGATGCTCATGGCGCCACCTCCGTAGCGCAGGCGCCAGAATACGGACGTGGCGCCCTGAGGTGCTCGATGGTTGCTCGCTTGCGCTCGCTCATGCGGAGGCTCCTTCGTACCGGATCCGGGGGTCGATGACCGCGTAGAGCAGGTCGACCACGACGTTGACGAAGATGAAGATCGCGCCGTAGAAGATGACGCAGCCGAGGATGACCGGGTAGTCGCGCTGCCCGACCGCCTCGAAGATCAGGGATCCCATTCCCGGGATGGCGAAGATCCGCTCGAGGATGACGGTGCCGCCGAGGATGCTGCCGACCTGCAGGCCGAGCACGGTGAAGACCGGGATCATCGAGCTGCGGCCGGCGTGCTTGAGCACGACCACGCGCTCGGAGGCTCCGCGCGAGCGGATGGTCCGGATGAAGTTCGAGCCGAGCACCTCCAGCAGCGAGGACCGCAGCATCCGGGCGATGCTCGCCATCGTCGCGGCACCCAGGGCTATCGCCGGGAGCAGCATGTGGATGAGGTTCTGGCTGAGGTTCTCGGTCGGAGAGGCATAGACCAGAGGTGGGGACCAGCCGAACCACAGGGCCAGGAAGGTGATCAGCAGGAGCGCCAGCCAGAAGTTCGGCAGCGACATCCCGATCACCGCCAGGAAGCGCATGACGTTGTCGACGAGGCTGTGGTGGCGGATCGCCGAGATCAGGCCGAACGGCACGCCGAACAGGACGCCGAAGAGGATGGCCAGCAGGCCGAGCTCGAGGGTGGCGGGTAGGCGTTCGAGGATCTTGGTCGTGACGGGACGCCCGTCGTCGAACGAGGTGCCCAGGTCGCCTTGGACCAGCCCGCCCACGAAGTGGCCGAACTGGATCAGGACCGGATCGTCCAGACCGAGCTCGGCGGTCCGTTGGTCGATCTGGGCCTGGGTGACGCCCGGTGCGTCGGCCAGCTGGAGCCGGACGACGTCGCCGGGGATCAGGCGGATGATGAGGAAGACCAGGGTGGCGACCAGGGCGAGCACGAGCAGGCCGTAGGTCAGGCGTCGGCCGGCGTAGAGAAGCATGCGATCACCTCGCGGGAGTGGGGTCGAAGAGGTGGCAGGCGACGCTGCCGGCATCGCCCGGGGCGCCGATGGTCAGCAGCTCCGGCTCGTCGCGGTCACAGCCGTCGATGCTCTGGCCGCAGCGTGGGTGGAACCGGCAGCCCGAGGGCGGCCGTCGCGGGCTGGGGATCTCGCCGGCCAGCGGCGTACGCAGCTGATGATGGGCGTCGGGGGAGGGGATCGACGCCATCAGCGCCTGCGAGTAGGGATGCCTCGGTCGCTCGCTGATGTCGTCGGCGTGGGCGACCTCGGCGAGCTTGCCGAGGTACATCACACAGACGCGGTCGGAGATGTAGCGCACCACGTTGAGGTCGTGCGCGATGAAGAGGTACGAGAGCCCGAGCTCGCGCTGGACCTCCTTGAGCAGGTTGAGCACCTGCGCCTGGACGGAGACGTCGAGGGCGCTGACCGCCTCGTCGCAGACGATCAGGTCCGGGTCGGTCGAGAGCGCGCGAGCGATCCCGATGCGCTGAGCCTGGCCACCGGAGAACTGATGGGGGTAGCGCTCCAGGGCGTACGAGGGCAGCCCGACCAGGTCCAGCAGCTCCTTCGCGCGGCGGATGCGGCTGGCCTTGTCGCCCATGCCGTGGACGACCATGGGCTCGGTCAGCACCTGCGCGATGGTCATCCGTGGGTTGAACGAGCTGACCGGGTCCTGGAAGACGAGCTGCATTCGCTTGCGAAGCTGGGTCAGCCGGCTCTTCGACAGTGCGGCGATGTCTTGGCCGTCGAAGATGACAGAGCCGCTGGTCGGCTCGATCAGCCGAAGGATCAGGCGACCGAGCGTCGACTTGCCCGAGCCCGACTCTCCGACCAGACCGAGCGTCTCGCCGCGCTTGATGGTCAGGGAGACGCCGTCGACGGCCCGTACCGGTGGCCGCTGGGGAGTGAAGAGTCCCTTTCCGTCGCCGAAGTGCTTGACTAGTCCGTGGGCCTCGACGAGAGGGGCCGCGTCGGGAACGATCACCGGGCCACCTCCGCCATCGGCTCGAGGACGCCGTGGTCCTCGTCGGGACGCCAGCAGCGGACCTGTCGCCCCTCGAGGGCGCGCAGCGGCTGGGGCTCTGCGCACTCGGGACCGGCCTCGGAGCAGCGGGTGGCGAAGCGGCAGCCGCTGGGCATCTCGTTGAGGGCGGGGACGGCGCCCGGGATCGCCGGCATCTCCCGGTCGCGCGGGGTGTCGCGTCGCGGGATCGCATCGAGCAAGGCCCGGGTGTAGGGGTGCTGAGGCCGGTCGAGGATCTCGTCGGCACTGCCCGCCTCGACGACCTGCCCGGCGTAGAAGACCACCACCCGGTCGGCCATCTCGGCGACCACGCCCATGTCGTGGGTGATGAGCATCAGCCCGACCCCGGTCCGATCCTGGAGGTCGCGGATCAGCGCGAGGACCTGCGCCTCGACGGTCACGTCGAGAGCAGTGGTCGGCTCGTCGGCGATGAGCAGGCGCGGGTCGCAGGCGAGCGCGCCCGCGATCATGACCCGCTGCCGCTGCCCGCCGGAGAGCTGGTGGGGATATGCCTTGACCTTGGCTTCGGGCTCAGGGATACCGACGAGATCGAGCAGCTCGACGGCGCGCTGGCGTGCTTGCCGCTTCGTGACGTCGTGGTGGATCCGATAGGCCTCGACGAGCTGATGGCCGATCGTGAAGAGCGGGTCGAGCGAGGTCATCGGGTCCTGGAAGATCACTGAGATCTCCTTGCCCCGGACGCTGCGCATCTCGCTGTTGGAAGCCCCGGTGATGTCCTTGCCGTTCCAGGTGATCCGTCCGCCGCTGACCCGGCCGTTGCCCAGCAGCCCGAGAACGGCGAGCGCTGTGACGCTCTTTCCTGAGCCGGACTCACCGACGACGGCGACGGTCTCGCCGGCGTCGATCGAGAGGTCGACGGCGTTCAGGGCCTCGACCGTGCCACCCCCGGTCCGAAACTCCACGTGAAGGTCCTCGATGCGCAGAAGCGGCTCATTCGCGGACCCAGTCGGTGCTCTCATATCGGACCCTCCCGTTCGTTCCGCGATCGGGTGCCGGTCGCGGATGCTGGTGGCTCAATCTAGAATCACGCTCTAGGATGGGATTCATCATTGGGTCGCCGAACGGGTGTGTCAAGGGTCACAATCCGGATATCGGACTTTCTTTCCAGGACGCCCTCGTTCGGCACCGATCGTGCCGGGGCGTACGACGCACGTGGCGCCGTGTTGCACGGCGCAGGAGGTTGAATGAGCGAGTCCCAACCCGCCGAGGTGACGGCCGCAGCGCGTTCCACCTTGATCGTGGTCTGCCTGGTCAGCGCGGTGATGGCGCTCAACGCCAGCTCGCTGAACGTCGCGCTGCCGACACTGAGCAGGGAGTTCGAGGCGAGCTCGACGGAGGGGAGCTGGCTGCTGCTGTCCTACATGGTCGCCAACACCGCCTGCCTGCTCCTCTTCGGCCGCCTCAGCGACGTCTGGGGGCAGCGGGGGCTCTATCTCGGCGGCTTGGTGATCTTCGCGCTGACCAGTCTGCTGGCCGGCTTCGCTCCGAACGTCGAGGTGCTCATCGGGCTCCGTGTGGTCTCCGCCATCGGTGGTGCGGTGCTCATCGGCAACGGCGCGACCCTCATCCATCAGGCCTTCCCGCGCGACTCCCTCGGGGGCGCCATGGGCCTGTACGCCGCCTCGTTCCCGACCGCCAACCTGATCGGGCCGACGCTCGGTGGCCTGATCGTCGACCACGTCGGGTGGCAGTGGGTGTTCTGGCTCAACGTGCCGGTCTGTCTGATCGCTCTGGCGGCTGGGCACCTGCTGCTGCCGCGGCCGGTGGTGGACAAGCGCGCCGTCGGCCTCGATCTTCCCGGCAACCTGGTGATCATGATCGGGATCGTCATGCTGACGATCGGGATCACGTCGTTGACGGATCTCGGCTGGCGCCATCCGCTGGTGATCGGCGGCATCGTGGGATCGTTTCTCCTGGTCCCGGTCCTGCTGCTCGTCGAGCGGCGGGCCGCTGCGCCGGTGGTCGACGTGGTGGTCATCCGCCGGGTGGGGAGGCTCTTTCTCGCCGGCTTCTTCACCGGCGCCGGAAGGTTCCCGCTGATCGTGCTCGCCAGTCTCTACTTCCAGAGCGTGGTCGGTGTCGCCCCTGGCACGGCCGGGATGATGCTGCTGCCGATGCCGGTCGGGATGATCCTCGCCTCGCTGACCCTCGGCCGGCTGTCCCGCCGCTGGACGGCGCACCAGATCATGTCCGGCGGGTCGGTGGTGGGCACGTGCGGCGTCGCCCTGGTGGCGCTCGCGATCCACCTCGAGCAGACCTGGCTGGTGATGGCGACCCTCGCGATCGTCGGGTTGGCGACCGGGCTGTTCATCGGGACCAACGCGACCGTCCTGCTGGAACGGGCCCCGGAGGACGCGCTCGGCGCCGTCAACGCCACGCGTCTGATGCTGCAGAACACCGGCAACGTGCTCAGTCTCGCCATCGCCCTCACGCTGCTCACCGCTCTGCTGCCGCCAGGGCTGGGGGAGGCGGTGCTCGCCGCGAACGTGCCGGACGGGAGTGTCGCCGTCGTCACCGCTGCCTTCACGATGGTCTGTCTCTTCCTCCTCGCGCTCGGCGCGGTCGGAGCCTGGTACTCCTTCCCGCGTCGATCGGCGCCGGAGCAGCCTTCATCGCCGGGTGGTCGCGTCGTACGGCGTGGCGGGCTGCGCGATGCGGGAGCGGGTGATGAGGAAGCCGAAGGCCGTGGCGAGGACGTACATCACGATGCTGTAGACCGCGGCCGGGATGGCGACGGTCGTGTTGTCGAGGACGCTCAGGGCGATCGTGAGGGCCACGGTGGTGTTGTGGATCCCGACCTCCATCGAGGTCGCGATCGCCTGCGCCTGGCCGAGCCTGAACACCCGAGCCCCGAGGTAGCCCAGGAAGAGGCTCGCGCAGCAGAACAGCGTCACGATCACGCCCACCTCCTGGAGGTAGCCGGCGATGTTGTCCCGCTCGCCGAGGATCGCGCCGACCGAGACCATGACCAGCACGACGATCGAGAAGATCCGGACCGGCTTGTCCGCCCGGGCGGCGAACGTCTCGGACCGGCTCCGCACGAGCATCCCGATGCCGACAGGAATGAGCACGATCGCGATGACCTGGACGACCTTGCCGAACTGCAGGCCCAGGGTGTCGCCGGCATCGAAGTAGACGATCGCGGCGTTGGTGATCAGCGGGATGGAGACTGCCGCGAGCACCGAGTTCACCGCAGTCAAGGTGACGTTGAGCGCGACGTCGCCGCGGAAGAGGTGGCTGAAGAGGTTGGCCGTGGTCCCGCCCGGCGAGGCGGCCAGCAGCATGATCCCGACGGCGATCAGCGGGTCCACGTCCGCGACGAGGATCAGCCCGAACGCGATCAGCGGCAGCACCAGGATCTGCAGGGTGAGCGCCACGATGACGGCTCGCGGGGTGCGTACGACCCGGCGGAAGTCTTTCGGGGTCAGGCTCAGGCCAAGCCCGAACATGATGATCGCCAACGCGATGGGGAGGCCGACCGAGAGCAGGGCCGAGTCGTTCACTTGTGTTCCTCCAGCATGCGGGGCCGCCGCTAGGGCAGCCTAAGAGACGTGCGTCACAGTGGACCACGCGGGAGCGGGGACCGACAGACTTATCGGCACATTTCGGCCCGAGACGAACGCATCCCCTGCCGCGAGCGGTCTTCTCGGCTCGGGCAGGGGATGTGAGGGTCAGCATCGCCGCGCTCAAGAGAGCTTGGCAAGGACCTTGTCGAGGGTCGCCTGCAGCTTCTCCTGATAGGCGTCGTGCTGCTCGGGCAGTCGGGCGTCGCAGAAGGCGGCCAGGTCGGTTCCGGTGACCTCGATGACGGGCCGTCCGGCGGCGGCTTCGGTCTCGAAGAGGTCGAGGACGTCGCGGAGGATGGCGACGATGTCCATCCCGTCGCCGGCGGTGAAGCGCCACATGTAGGTCTTCATCTTGCTGTAGACCGTGCGGTAATCGGCGGGAAGCTCGGCCGCGCGGGCCTCCATGAGCTTCCATTCCTTCTTGCCGGCGCTCATGCGGGTGAGGGCGTTGTTCATGTCGTGCTCCTTGGTTCGGTTTGTGTTTCCAGGTCCCGTTTGGGGCCGTGAAAGAAGCGTGCAGCCCTGACGCAGGGTCAAGGTCAAGCACCGATCCAAAGAAAGTTCTGGGCGCGCGGTGTCAGGCCGCGAGGTCGTGGTCGAGGAGCAGATCGCGCAGCACGAACTCTCCCCGCGACAGCGGCGGTGGGTCTGGTCGCCAAGTGTCGGGTGGCGGACTCACATAGGTGTGCCCGGTGGGCGTGATGGTGATGATGCTGCCGTCCGGTCCTGGTCTGGCCTGCCAGCCGAGGGCTTCCTTGGCCTGATTGCATCTCTCGCAGAGCCCTTGAAGGTTCGCGGCGCTGGTGGTGCCGCCGTCTGTGTGGCGTTCGACGTGGTCGACGTTCCGGATCGGGGCATCGCAGCCGTTGGTGCGGCAGATCCCGCCCTCGCGGATGGCGATGAACTCTGCGAGACCCTCGGGGGCTTTGCGGGAGCGGGACTCCATCGCGACTAACCGCCCGGCGGGGTCGGTGAACAGGCGGCGGACGAACACCTCGGCATCGGTGAGTGCTTCACGGACCCAAGCAGCAGGGACTGGTCCGTAGCCCTCGACCATGGCTGGCTGGTCGCTGACGTTGGCGAGAGAGTCGGCGGTCATCACGACCTTCACCTCGATCCGAGGCTTCGCATCCGTGGCGCTTCGTCCGGTGATGCGGTCGACGAGGGTGTCGGCCATGACCTGGCCACGGGTCCGCTCGTCCCCAGCCGCCTGGGCGGCCTTGGCGGCTTGGTCCAGTGCCGCGAATACGGCGACGCCGTCCTTGACCGGCAACAAGGCACCGAGCCAGGTCATGGTGTCCGGTGCCGGCCGCACGCTGACGCGGCGGTCTTTCTCCGCGTTCGCTGCCCGGGCCACGACGGATTCCTGGTCCAGGGTGATGGCGAGCTTCTTGGCGGCGTTCTCGAGCTGCCGCAACCCCATGGTCACCACGGCCGGCGGTTCGCCGTCCGGCCCGAGGGTGCAGAGCTGAAAGTCGATGACCCGGCGGTCCTCCAGCGAGAGGCAGGCGGTTTCGCGGGCGAGGATGGTGGCCTGCCATTGCGAGAACAACCCGGCTTTCATCAACGCGAAGGTGTGTGGCATCTCGGCGAGGAGGATCTTCGCCAGCCCGAGCAGTTTGGCGCCCTTGGCCGGTGAGACCCGCCGTGCCAACGCCACCTGCGAGGCGACGCCCTCGCCAAGTTTCCGGGCCGGAATCCCTGCCTCGGCCTGCCGCGTCCGGACGGCCTCGTCGAGGCGTACCGCTGCTTCTGCCTGCACGGCCTCAGCGGTGCACTTCACTTCTTCGAGCCGGCTGATCCAGTCGATCAGCTCACCCTCGGACGCACCCAGGGGTGGCCCGGCGAGGAGGCGGTCGACGGTCTCGTTCATGCGCCCAATTATATGCCAAACGGCACCACGGCGCTACCTGTTTGTGCTGGTCAGCACCGATTTATGCGGTCCGTGAACAAGTAACCTGATCCCCGCGCCACACCGTCGCCGCCGCCCCGATATTGGCGAAATCTTTCTCGATCAGGTGCCGGGTCAAGGACCGCGAAGCGGCCGGCGAAGCCGGCGGGCCGAAGGCCCGTCCTTGACTGTGAGGATCG
>NZ_JBEXSD010000071.1:0-25974 GCF_040613495.1 Nocardioides sp. NPDC006273
GCCTGGTCGACCAACCGAGCGAGGTACTGCGGATGGATCGGCGCCTTCGACCGGGACGGGGTGGCCAGCTCGTCGAGCTTGGTCCGGTGACGATTCGGTACGCCAGAAGTGCACTCTCGGCACGCCATAACTACAGATTCGGCCCGCCACAACTGCTGACTCGCCTCGCCAGAACTACAGTTTCGGCGCGCCGTTTCTACTGATTCGGCGGGGCGGGCTCTTCAGATGAGGGGAGGGGCGGGGGTGACGATGCCGGCCTCGGCGTCGGCGGCCTCGATCTCCTCGCGGGAGATGCCGAGGAGGTACATGATCGTGTCGAGGTAGGGGACGTTGATGGCGGTCCCGGCGGCCGATCGCACCGCGGGCTTGGCGTTGTAGGCGATCCCGAGGCCGGCGGCGGCGAGCATGTCGAGGTCGTTGGCGCCGTCGCCGATGGCGACGGTGGCGGCCTCAGGGATGCCGATCTCGGCGGCGAACTCGCGGAGCGCGCGCGCCTTGCCTGCCCGGTCGACGACCTCGCCGACGACCTCGCCGGTGAGCACGCCGTCGACGATCTCGAGCTCGTTGGCGCGGGCGTAGTGGATGCCGAGGTCGGCCGCCAGCCGGTCGGTGATCTGTGAGAACCCACCGGAGACGATGGCGAAGCGGTAGCCGAGACGGCGCAGGGTGCGGACCATCGTCCGCGCGCCGGGGTTCAGCTGCAGCCCGGCATAGACCTCGTCCAGCGCGGTCGCGGGGACACCCTTGAGATACTTCACACGCGCGCGCAGCGACTCCTCGAAGTCGAGCTCGCCGCGCATCGCCGCCTCGGTGACGGAGGCGACCTCCTTCTCGTAGCCTGCGTGGGCGGCGATCATCTCGATCACCTCGCCGTCGATCAGGGTCGAGTCGACGTCCATGACGATCAGGCGCATGCCGCGGCGGACCAGGTTGGCGGGCTGCACCGCGATGTCGACGCCCTGGGCGGCGGCCTCTGCCGCCAGGGTCACCCGCAGCTCGTCGGGTGCGGCGCCGGAGACGTGCAGGTCGAAGGCGGTGACCGGGTAGCGGGCCAGCCGGATGATCCGGTCGATGTTGCCGCCGGCCGAGGCGATGGTGCGTGTCACAGACGCCAACGCGGCCGCCTTCAGTGGCAGCCCGAGCACGGTGACCCGGGCGCGGTCGGCCGGCTCGCGCGGGGTGTCGCCGACGCCCTCCTCGATCTCGACGGTCATGTCGAGGGCGTGGGCGGTCTCCTCGATCGCGTGCTTGAGTGCGTCGATGCTCGCCGCGTCGGCCGGCGCGGTCACCAGCAGCCCGAGCACGAGCCGCGCCCGCAGCACGATCTGCTCGAGGTCGACCACGTCGACCCCGGCCAGTGCGAGCGTCGCCAAGGTGGCCGAGGTCAGCCCGGGACGGTCGTTTCCGGCGAGAGTGATCAGCAGGGTGTCGGGACGCCGCTCCAGCGCGTCGAATTCCTCGGTCATCGCTGCAAAGGATAGTGGAGCCCGAGCCGGTGTCTCAGTCCGGCGGCCACACCTCGGGCGATCCGGCCGCGGTGAGCGCTCTCCGGGCCGCACGGTCGAGCCCGACGAGCGCCTCGCGCCGCCGGAGCATCTCCGCGGCCGACACGGCGCCGCCGTCGTCCTCCAGCGCCACCGCGACGATCTCCCGAGCCTGTACGCCACGGGCCGCGAGCTCCACGCACCGCGCCGGCACCCCAGGGGCTTCCGCCAGCGCGGGCCGGTGACGCAGGTTCATCAACCGGTCGGCGACCTCGGGCCGCCAGCGGGCGACGTCGAGCTCGGCGAGCGCCGTCGCGGACTCACTGAGCGCGAGCCGGAGAGCCCGGTCGGCCTCGCCGACGTCAGGGAGCTGACGGCGCTGGGCGGCGTACGCCTGCCACTCGAGGACCGCGCCGACCCGAACCGGCACGAGCCCGACGCCGGCATCGCTCACCACGGCCTCGCCGGCCTCGAGGGCGGCGTCGTTGAAGGCCTTCGGCCCACCCAGTCCGACCGGGTCACCCTCGGCCGGGAAGGCCACCCCGAGGGCGGTCGCCCCCTCCGTACGCAGCCGACCGAGCCCGCTCACCAAGGTGTCCGCGACTCCCTCGGCCCCGCCGAGCCCGAGCGCCGCGAGCCCGCTGACGGTGTGGGTCGCGTCGGGCCCGATCACCGCGTCCAGCACCAGGTCGGTGACCGCCTCGCCCCGCAGCCAGGCCGTCACCCACCACGCCAGGCGCAGCCCTTCCGGGGTCGCCGCGACGGGCTCAGAATCCTCGACACTCACAGCCGTTCACCCTAAGGGGCCCTATCCCCGAGGCCGAGCACCCCTGCCGATAGATTTGCCGCCATGGCAGCCGTGCTGGAGTTCACCGACGTCACCGTACGCCGCGGGGGCAACGCCCTTCTCGACTCTGTGAGCTGGGTGGTCGAAGAGGATGAGCGCTGGGTGGTCCTGGGCCACAACGGCGCCGGAAAGACCACGCTGCTCCAGGCCGCCGCTGCCCAGCTCCATCCGACCTCGGGCACCGTGAAGGTGCTCGGCGAGCAGATCGGCAGCATCGACGTCTTCGAGCTGCGCCCGCGCATCGGACTCACCTCCGCAGCGCTCGCCGACCGGATCCCGCGCAACGAGCTGGTCCGCGACGTAGTGGTGAGCGCCTCCTACGGCGTCGTCGGGCGCTGGCGCGAGCACTACGACGACCTCGACCACGACCGTGCCCAGGAGCTGCTGATCGAGGTCGGCATCAAGCACCTCGGCGAGCGCCGGTTCGGCACCCTCTCCGAGGGCGAGCGCAAGCGCGTGCAGCTGGCCCGGGCCCTGATGGTCGACCCCGAGATGCTGCTCCTCGACGAGCCTGCGGCCGGTCTCGACCTGGGCGGACGTGAGGATCTCGTCTCCACGCTGTCGACGCTCGCCTACGACCCCGACAGCCCGGCCACCGTGCTCGTCTCGCACCACGTCGAGGAGATCCCGCCCGGCTTCAGCCACGTCCTGATGATGCGGGCCGGCCGGATCACTGCCCAGGGGCTCATCCAGGACACTCTGACCTCGGCCAACCTCTCCAAGACCTTCGGCATGCCGCTCGAGCTGGAGGAGAGCGAGGGCCGCTACTGGGCCAAGCGCCGCGCCCGCCACACCCGGTAGACCGAACGTTAAGAAGTCGGTACCCGAACCTCCCCACAAGGTGTGGTCTGTGTGGATAGGGTGACGCCATGGACTGGCAGGACTGGGATTGGGCACTCTGGACGGGACTCGGGGCGCTGCTCGTCGTCGGCGAGCTCTTCAGCCTGGACCTGATCCTGCTGATGCTCGCCACGGGCGCCTTCGCGGGCGCACTGACTGGCGCGTTCACCGACAGCTTCGTGCTCCAGGCGATCGTCGCGCTGGTGGTCTCGGTCTCCATGCTCGCGGTCGTACGACCCGGGCTGGCCAAACGGCTCCACAACGGCCCGGAGATCCAGATCGGCGCGGAGAAGATGATCGGTGCCCAGGCCGTCTCGACCGTCGAGATCAGCGCCCACAAACCTGGGCAGCTCAAGTTCGACGGCGAGATCTGGACGGCTCAGCCCTACGACGAGACCCTCGTGATCGCGCCCGGCACGCCGGTCGAGGTCCTCGAGATCAGAGGAGCGACCGCGTACGTCCATCCTCTCCCGGAGCTCGGGACCCTGTAGCTCTCGGGCAACTGACGCAACTGAACTAGACAAGGACTGATTGGCAATGGGTGGCATCATCCTGGCCCTACTGGTCATCTTGGCGGTGCTGGTTATCACCACGCTGGCCAAGACGATCAAGATCATCCCGCAGGCGCGGGTCGGCATCGTGGAGCGCTTCGGCAAGTTCCAGTCGAAGCGAGACCCCGGTCTGAACGCGGTGATCCCGTTCGTCGACAAGGTGCGCTACATGATCGACATGCGTGAGCAGGTCGTCGCGTTCGCGCCGCAGCCGGTGATCACCGAGGACAACCTGACCGTCTCGATCGACACGGTCATCTACTTCCAGGTCAACGACCCGGTCGCCGCGACGTACGAGATCGCCAACTACATCCAGGCCGTCGAGCAGCTCACCATGACGACTCTGCGAAACATCGTCGGTGGCATGACCCTCGAGGAGACGCTGACCAGCCGCGAGCAGATCAACACCGGCCTCTCGATCGTGCTCGACGAGGCCACCGGCCGCTGGGGCATCAAGGTCAAGCGCGTCGAGATCAAGTCGATCGACCCGCCCATGTCCATCAAGGACGCGATGGAGAAGCAGATGCGCGCCGACCGTGACAAGCGGGCGGCGATCCTCACCGCCGAGGGTCAGCGCCAGTCCGCGATCCTGTCGGCGGAGGGAAACAAGCAGTCCGCCATCCTCAACGCCGAGGGTCAGCGTGAGTCGCAGATCCTCTCGGCGCAGGCCGACCGTGAGGCCGCGATCCTGCGCGCCCAGGGTGAGGGCCAGGCCATCCAGACCGTCTTCCAGGCGATCCACGACGGCCGTCCCGACCAGTCGCTGCTGGCCTATCAGTACCTCCAGATGATGCCGAAGATCGCCGAGGGCGACGCCAACAAGGTGTGGATCGTCCCGAGCGAGATCGGCAAGGCGCTCGAGGGCCTCGGGTCGACGATGAACAGCCTCCAGGGCATCCCCGACGAGGTCGAGGGCCCGGTCAAGCGCGTCGACATGGGCTCTGCCGAGCCGACGATCGACCTCGAGCAGTCCTCCGCGGCCGCCGCCGTCAAGGAGGCGCTCGCCGAGGCCAAGGAGGCGCAGGCCCCCAACCGGCCGAAGCCTCCCGTCGAGCCGACGGAATAGTGTCCGGAGACTGAGTGGATCTTCTCCAAGCCGCCCTCATCCTGCTCGCCGGGGTGGGGGCGGGCACCATCAATGCCGCTGTCGGGTCGGGGACGCTGATCACGTTCCCGACCCTGCTGGCGTTCGGCGTACCTCCGGTCGTCGCCAACGTGTCCAACACGATCGGCCTGGTGCCGGGTTCGTTGGCCGGCGCCTGGGGCTACCGTCGTGAGCTCGCCGGGCAGCGCGCCCGGATCCTGCGGTTCGGGGTCGCGGCGCTGATCGGCGGCGCGGTCGGCGGCATCCTGCTGCTGGTGCTGCCGGCGGGAGCGTTCGAGGCGATCGTCCCGGTTCTGATCGGGCTCGGGGTGGTCCTGGTGATCACCGGGCCGCGCATCTCCCAGTGGGTCGCCAAGCGACACGGCGACCTGCCAGACGATGGTAGCGAACGCTGGTGGGTCTGGCCGGCGGTCGCTCTGCTCGGCGTCTACGGCGGCTACTTCGGTGCCGCTCAGGGCGTGCTGATGATCGCGATCATCGGGATCGGGATCGCCGAGTCGCTGCAGCGGCTCAACGCGCTCAAGAACGTCCTGGTCGCGATCGCCAACGGGATCTCCGGGCTGCTCTTCGCCCTCGTGGCCGACGTCGACTGGACGATCGCAGCGCTGATCGCCGTGGGTGCAACGATCGGCGGCCTGCTCGGCGCGAGGATCGGCCGTCGGCTGCCGCCCAACGTGCTCCGCGGTGTGATCGTCGTGGTCGGCGTCACGGCGCTGGTCGCCTTCCTGCTGGACTGACCCCGGCTGGCGCTGCCCGGGGCTGGGCCGGGTCTGATGGGATAGGTCCCATGGAGCTCTACGAGGCGATGCGGACCACCCATGCCGTACGCGACTTCACCGATGACCCGCTGAGCGACGAGGTCCTCGCCAGGATCCTGGACAACGCCCGCTTCGCGCCCTCCGGCGGCAACCGGCAGGGCGCCCACGTCGTGGTCGTGCGCAGCCAGGAGAACCGCGAGCGTCTGGTCGAGCTGAGCGCGACGGGTGCTCGCAGATACCTCGCGCAGCAGTCGGCGGGGGAGATGCCGTGGAACACCATTCACCCGAGCGCGGTCACCGAGGAGCAGATCGCCGCGACCCGGGTCCCGCGCGCGATGACCGAGCCGCTGCTCACCGCTGCGGTGGTGCTCGTCTTCCTCGTCGACCTCGGTGTGGTCGCCTCCATCGACTCCGAGCTCGACCGCGTCGGGGTCGTCTCCGGCGCCTCGGTCTACCCGCTGGTGTGGAACACCCTCCTGGCCGCGCACGAGGAGGGCTTCGGCGGGGTCATCACTACGATGGCCGTCGCGGAGGAGCCGGCGCTCCTCGACCTTCTCGGCGCTCCCGAGGGCTACGCCGTCGCGGCGGTCGTCCCGCTGGGGAAGCCGGTCAAGCAGCTCACCAGGCTCAGCCGGCAGCCGGTCGAGGAGTTCGTCACCCTGGAGACGTACGCAGGGAAGCCACTGACAGACGACTGATGGCGGGGTCCCAGGGACCCCGCCATCAGCTCAGTTCTTCGAGGATCAGCCCTTGTCGGACGGAGCCTCACCAGGCTCGGACGCCGAGGCGGCCTCGGAGCTGGAGCCGTTGCTGTGGTCGTCCTCGACGACCGCGAGCGCGAAGTCGTCGCCGTGCTCGGTGACACCGGTGATGACGGCCTGCTCGACCGCCTCCGCGGCGTACTGTCCACGCACGATCAACGGATCGGTCTGCAGGTCCTTCTGCAGCGAGACCGCGAGCCCGACCATGATCACCGTGAACGGCAGCGCCGCCACGATCGTGATCGTCTGCAGACCGGAGAGCGCGTCCGCGCCACCGGCGATCAGCCCCAGGATGGCCACGACACCGGTCGCGACACCCCAGAAGATGACAGTGGGCCGCTTGGGCTCCTCGACGCCACGCTCGGAGAGCGTGCCCATCACGATCGAGGCCGCGTCGGCACCGGAGACGAAGAAGATCGCCACCAGGACCATGACCAGGACGCTCATGACCGTCGCCAGCGGGAACTGGTCGAGGGTGGTGAACAGCTGAGACTCGACCCCGCCGAGACCGGCGATGTCGACCGCGCCGTCACGCTGCAGGTCGATGGCGGTGCCACCCAGGATGGCGAACCAGATCACGCTGACCGCGCTGGGGACCAGGAGCACGCCGGCGACGAACTGCCGGATGGTGCGACCACGCGAGATCCGCGCGATGAACATGCCGACGAACGGCGTCCACGAGATCCACCAGGCCCAGTAGAAGATGGTCCAAGAACCGAGCCACGCGGAGGTCTCCGCGCCGCCGACACCCGTGCGTGCCGACATCTGGGCGAGGTCACCGATGTAGGTGCCGAGCGAGGTCGGGATCAGGTCGAGGATGAAGACCGTCGGGCCGACCACGAACAGGAACACCGCGAGGAACAGAGCCAGCACCATGTTGATGTTGGAGAGCCACTGGATGCCCTTGGCCACACCCGAGACCGCGGAAATCACGAAGCAGATCGTCAGGACCACGATGATCCCGATGAGGACGTTGTTGCCGACCTCGCCGAGCCCGGCCACGATCCGCAGGCCGCTCTCGATCTGGATCGCGCCCGTGCCGAGCGAGGTGGCGGAACCGAACAGAGTCGCGAAGATGGCGAAGATGTCGATCGCCTTGCCCGCCGGCCCTTCGACGGTCTTCTTGCCGAGCAGCGGCGTGAAGGCCGAGGAGATCAGGCTGACGCGACCCTTGCGGTAGGCGCCGTAGCCGATCGCCAGACCCACGACCGCGTAGATCGCCCACGGGTGCAGCGTCCAGTGGAACATGGTCGTCGCCATGGCCGTCTGGATGGCCTCCGGGTTGCCCGCTTCGCCGGTGCCCGGAGGTGGAGTGACGAAGTGCGAGATCGGCTCGCTGACGCCGTAGAACATCAGGCCGATGCCCATGCCGGCGCTGAACATCATCGCGATCCAGGAAGCCGTCTTGAACTCCGGCTTCTCGTCGTCGCGGCCCAAGGGGATGTTGCCGTACTTGCTGACGGCGAGCCAGATGATGTAGATGACGAAACCGCTGGCAGTCAGGACGAAGAACCAGCCGGCCTTGTCCAGCACCCAGCCAAGGGCGTTGTTGGCTACCGAGCTCAATCCGTCGGTATTGATGAAGCCCCAAGCCATGAACGCGATGGCGATGGCGGCAGCAATACGAAGACGACCCAGTCGATGCCTTTGCGGCGGTCCTGTTCGCTCGAGATCGGCAGGTCCAGTGCGGGGTGGGGCACCACGTCGCCTGTGGGGGACTTGATGAGGCCGGTGGGTTTTTGATGATCAGATTGATTCCGACCGTCTGTCTTCTTGTCAGAAGTCACACTGTTGTCTTCCGCTGAGGGATCTGGAACCCAAGCACCCTAACTCGCAGGCCCTTTGCTTTCCGATCGCAGGGGCCCACCGCGGTGGTAGCGACGAAGGGCGGCACCCCGGGACCCGGAGTGCCGCCCAAAGCCTCGAGCGAGGCCTGACGAAGCTAGTCCTTCGTGGCGTCCGACTTCTCGCGCAGGTGCTGTGCCACCCGCTCAGCGAGCCAGCGGCGCTCCTCCTTCTCGGCGACCCGAGCCTCAGCCAGCAGGGCCTTGGCGGTGGCGATACACATACCCACCATCACGATGCTGAAGGGCAGCGCCAACAGGATCGCCATGGTCTGGAGTGCACCCAACGGGTTGACGTCGGGGTCGGTTGCCTGGGCGGTGAGGCCCACGTAGAGCAGCACAGCGGCGATCGCGCCCTCCATGCATGCCCAGAACGCCCGGCTCCATCGGGGCGGGTTGAGATCGCCGCCGGTGGAGAGCATGTCCACCACGAACGAGCCCGAGTCGGAGCTGGTCACGAAGAAGATCACGATCAGTACGATCGCGACGACGCTGGTGACCGCCGCACCCGGCAGCACATCGAGCAGCTGGAACAGCGCGGTATTGGTGTCTACGCCCGCCTCCGCGTCCACGATGCCGCCACCCTGGAAGATCTCCCGGTAGATCGCCGTGCCACCGAGGACCGAGAACCACAGGAAGGTGACCAGGGACGGGACCAGCAGTACGCCGGCGACGAACTCGCGGACGGTGCGGCCCCGGGAGATGCGCGCGATGAACACGCCCACGAAGGGCGCCCAGCTCATCCACCAGCCCCAGTAGAAGGTGGTCCACCCGCCGACCCAAGCGGCGCCGTCCTCCTCGAAGGGGCGTCCGTTGAACGCCAACGAGAAGAAGTTCTGCAGGTAGGAGCCGATCTGGGTGAAGAAGTCGGTGAGGATGAAGACGGTCGGGCCGACGATCAGGATGAAGACCACGAACCCCACGGCGAGGCCCATGTTGATGTTCGAGAGCCACTTGATGCCCTTGTCGACGCCGGTGAGCACCGAGACCAGCGCGATCGCGGTGATCACGATGATCAGGCCGATGAGCAGCCACTTGTCAGGCTCGTCGACCCAGCCGAGGTAGCCGAAGCCCGCGCCGATCTGACTGACGCCGAGGCCCAGCGAGGTCGCGACCCCGAAGAGGGTGCCGAGGATGGCGATCACGTCGATGACGTCGCCGAGGAAGCCCTTGACCAGCTTCTCGCCGAGCAGCGGCTCGAGCGCCCAGCGAATCGAGATGGGCAGTCCGCGCCGATGCACGGCGTACGCGACGGCGAGACCGACCACGACGTAGATAGCCCACGCGTGCAGGCCCCAGTGCAGGAAGGTGACGTCCATCGCCGTACGCGCACGCTCGGCCGGGGTGTCCGGTGCCGTCCCCGGTGGCGGCGAGGTGAAGTGGTTGAGCGGCTCGGCGACGCCCCAGAAGACCAGGCCGATCCCCATGCCCGCCGCGAAGAGCATCGCGAACCACGAGCTGAGGTGGAACTCCGGCTCTTCGTCATCCTTGCCGAGGACGATGCTGCCGATCCGGGGGGAGAGCGCCATCCAGAGGGCGAAGAAGACGAAGCCGGTGACGATGGCGATGTACCACCAGCCGAGGTTGCCGATCACCGAGCTGTTCGCGTCGCCGATCCAGCCGCCCATCTGTTTGGGCCAGATAGCGGTGACCACCACGAAGACGACCAGCAGTCCCGCGGCGGGGAAGAATACCGACGGCTTGGGAATCAGCGGCTTCGTGGTTGGGGGCACATGCTCTTCGGGCGTAGCGCCGCCAGGGTTTGTACTCATCTGATCGGTCATTGAGACGTCTCTCGTGTTGGGTACGAAGCGCCATCACCGTACTCGGGTAGGAGCCGGTCCGAAGACCTCCCCGCCTGTTTCGGCAGTTCAGATGAGATCTGTTATCCAATAGAAACCCTCTGACCCCCGCTGGACAGGCCTCCGCCCCGCCCTCAGACCCCGTACGCCGCCAGCCAGCGCTCGATCTCCGCGTACGCCTGCTTGCGGACATCGGGGCGAGACAGGATCACGTCGTGTTTCGCGCCGGGGACCGCGACATAGGTGACGTGGCGGCCGATGGCGGTCGACCAGCGGCGGATCTGGCGCACGTCGAGCACGATGTCGGTGGAGTGGACGATCTCGCCCATCGCCTTGGGCTTGCTGGAACGGTCGGAGGAGAGCACCAGCACGGGCGCCTTCACGTCCAGGCCCCGGTGGAGCCTGGCGTGGCCGTCGCGGATCGCCTTGAGCCAGCCGAGCCGGATCGGGTAGGAGCCCACCGGCTTGAGCCCGAGGTCGAACTCCCACTCGCCGTCGTGGTCGACGTGGAGCGACATCGTGTAGAAGCCGCTCACGTCACGACCCAGCTCACGCATCGGGGCTCGGTGGCCGATCCGGCGCACCACCGGCGTTGCCAGCTCCCGCAGCAGGAACGATCCCTGCAGGTCGAGCCACGGGGAGTTGAGCACCATCCCGGCCAAGGCGTCGGGCTGGCGGTCGTGAGCCCACAGCGAGACCGTCAGCCCGCCGGTGGAGTGGGCGCTGAGCATGATGTGGGAGTGACCGTCGCGCTCGGTGATGCGCTCCCAGGCGGCGTCGATCTCGTCGAAGTACTCGGAGAGATCCCCGATGTACGTCCCTGACTGGTGCTCGAGGAGCGAGCGACCGTACTTGCGCAGGTCCAGGGCGTAGAAGTCGTAGCCGCGCGCGGTCCACCACTCGGCGTACTCCTTCTGGAAGAAGTAGTCGGAGAAGCCGTGGACGTAGAGGACGGCACCCTTCGCGTCGCCGTCGGCGTCCCGCTTGACCAGCGTGGCCACGACCGTGCCCTCGAAGTCGTCCGAGAGCTCGATGGTCTCGACTGTGTAGGGCTCACCGAGTACGTCGATCGTCATGAACGTATCTTCTCACCAGAACCCAGGAGTGAGCCGCATACGGTCACCACACCTCGACGGGCAGGCCCCACGAGCCGAGCTCCTCGACGACCAGGTTCTTCAGGTGACCCAGGTCGGGCATCCGGTCGGGCTCGGCGGCGACCAGGTTGAGCGTCGTACGCGGCCCCGACTGGATCAGCCAGGAGATGATCCCGCCGCCGGCGTCGTAGGCGTCCTGGGCGGTCGCGTTCTGGTAACCGGCGAGCCCGGCCACGAGGCCTACGTTCTCGCCCATCGCATAGCGGTAGTCGTCGGGGAGCCGGGGCAGGTTGGAGGCCATGCACGCCGCGGCCGGCGGCTGGGGGAGCCTGTCGAGGACCGCGTCGGGGAGCATCTGCATCATCGCCAGCGGGACCGGCACGAGGCCCGGCCCCGCCTGGCCGAGGCGGATGTAGGCCGCCTTGGAGAGCTTCTTGATCTCGGCGAGGTCTCGTCTGTCCAGCACGTCGCGAGGCACCTCGACCATGGCCACGCGCGTCGAGTTGGCGCGTACGTCCCCAGGTTGGAAGTCACTCATCGGCAGCGAGACCGGGACGTCGCCACGGTCGACCGGAACATGATCGATGCGGACGAGCAGGTCGGCGACCACGTTGATGAACCAGGCGTTGGTCGAGCCGCCGTGCTCGGCGGCGATCTTCGTCATCGTCTCGGTGTCGAACTCGGCGATCATCCGAGGCATCCGCCAGGCTGCCGGGTCCGGGTTCGGGGTGGTCGTCGGGTAGACGCGAGGCGCCTTGGCGGCGACTGCGGCGGTGCCGTCCTTCTTGGCCCGGTGACGTGCCTTGGCCCAGTCCCGGACCGCGCGCCACTGCGCGCGGCTGTCGGCCGCCTCGGCGCGAAGCCGGTGCCAGCCCGTGGTGGGCGCGGGCGGAAGGCGCAGCGGCTCGCCGCGCGAGGCCCGACAGACTGCGTCCAGCACAGAGCCGCCGTCGCCGACCGCATGGGCGAGCAGCAGCGAGACGACCGAGGTGCCGTCGTCGAGGTTGATCGCGGTGAGCCGGTGGGTCAGGCCCTCGTGCGGGTCGAGGTGGTCGCCGTGGCGCTCCTGGAGCCAGTCGGTGATCTCACCGGCCGGGAGGGTCTCGTCGTAGAGCTCGATCGACGGCTCCCCATCGGCGTTGGTCCACAGGTCGCGGGCGCCCGGGAGCCTCGCCCGGTGCAGCCTCCGCGAGAGCCCGCCCTCGGCCAGGCCGGCGGCGATGTGACGGAGCCGGTCGGCGTCGTAGGGATCGTCGAGCCGCCAGATCCACTGGTTGGCGATCGGGCTGCCGAGACCGCGATGGCGTCGGGCGAAGAGGTCATCGGCGAACTGCAGGCGGCCGGAGTTGTCGATCGGTGCACGGGTGGCAGCGGGCATGGGGGTCCTCGAGATAGGGCGGGCGGCCGGGCGAAGGCGGGGCGATGGCGCGCGCAGGGGGAGTAAATCGAAGTTGGCATCTCATGTAAACCCCCAGGGATAGCAAAGGTCGTGTGGTGATTCCCACGTCCGAGAGGGTCGAGTTCGGGGGCTGTGCTGTGTGCACAATGGACACCGACATGTGAGGACATCTGCTGTCGTCACAGGCGGGTCGCCTTCTCGGGCTACGGCGTTCTTGAGGTTCGTTCAGCTTCCTGAGATGGCCCTTTGCCGCAACGAGCCCCCACCTCAGAGAGGAACTCCACCTCCGATGGAGTACACCGAGCTGTCCGCGTACGACGTACCCCCGGGCGAGGCGACCGCGTGGATCCCCACCGCGTCGCCGAGCGCCTGGAGCGACGACGACCGCCGGCTGTCCCACAACCACGAGCTGCACCTCGACACCGCCGAGGTTGGTGCCTGGATCGGCTCGATCATGCGGTTGCCCGGGGCGCTCGACCACGCGGCGCTGAACCTCGCGCTGCGGGCCTGGATCGGACGCCACGAGGCGCTGCGCGGCACCGCCGAGGAGACCCTGGCCGGCCGCCGGCGTCGTACGGTCGCCCCTGCCGACGTGTCGGTGCGCGCCACCGGCCTGGGCTGGTTCGACGCCACGGACGCCCGGTCCCGCCTCTCGGACCTCCTCTCCGATCACATCGACCCGAAGGCCTGGCCCTATGTCGTGTTCGTGACGGTGGCCGATGCCGACGGCTTCACCCTCGCCTTCGGTGCCGACCACGGAGTCATGGACGCCTACTCCCAGCTGCTCTGGTTCGAGGAGATCGCCACGCTCTACGAGCGGGCGCGGGCCGGCGAGCCGTTCGCGGAGCTGGCCGAGACCGCGGCCGGCAGCCACCTCGACCACGCCGCGGACGAGCGGGTCACCGGTGAGGCGATGTCGGTGGAGAGCGAGTCGGTGCGGGCCTGGCGCGACTGGTTGACGACCTCTGATGGCACCTTGCGGTTCGCCGACTTCCCGGTCCCGGGCATCACCGACGTAGCCGCCTCTGCGGCACCGCTGCCGCAGGCCGGCCTGTCGCAGTGGCTCGGCGACCACCGTCAGGCACGAGTCCTGGGTGAGCTGTGCAAGGGTGTCGGCGTCGGGTTCCAGGCCGGGATGATGGGCGCGATGGCCTACGTCCTGCGCGCCCAGCACGGCGTCGAGCGGATGCGTTTCGTGGCGCCCATGCACACCCGCCACACCGCTGAGTACGCCACCGCCGTCGGCTGGTACGTCGGCCTCGCGCCGGTCACCCTCGACATCACCGGCGCCGAGACGCTGCCCGAGGTCGCTGCCCGCGTCCAGGCCGCGCTCGCGGAGTCGAAGCCGCTGGTCCGGCAGCCGTTCGCGCGGGTCGCGGAGCTACTCGACGTCGACGACGCCCCGCACTTCGTGGTCACCTTCGTCGACACCCGCTTCACCCCCGGAGCCGAGCGCTGGAACGACTGGCAGGCGCGTACGCTGCGGGCCCCTGTCCGTGCCGACGACGAGGTCTACCTGTGGCTCGTGCGTGACCGGGACGGCCTCAACGTCTCGACGCGCTACCCGGAGACGGTCGCCGCCGAGCGGGTAGTACGGAGCCTGATCAGCGGGATGAGCGCGCTCGTCGACGAGATCGCGCATCCCGAGGCCGCTGAGCTGGAGGGGACGGCATGAGCGAGCGCGGGCTGACGACGGAGACGGCGGCATGAGGATCGGGGCGCTCGCGGAGCTGGCGCCGAGGCCCGGCCGAGTGGTCGTGCTGCGCCCGACCCCGGAGTGTCAGGCCGCGGCCGACGCCGCGCCGGTCTCGCCCGGCGCACCCTCGTTCCTGCAGGCCGACCATCTCGACGCCTATCGAGCCAAGGTCGCTGCCGGCGGAGCGCACCGGGCTTGGACCGGCACCGCGGGCGAGTTCGACGCCGACTTCTTCGAATCTGCCTACGCTGCGGCGCTGACCGCGTTCGTGCGTCGTCACGAGGGCCTGCGGACCTGGTTCGACCTCTCCGGGGAAGCGCCCGTGCGGCGGCTCGTGCCGACCGAGGCGATCGCGTTCGAGGCCGTCGAGGTCGAGGCGCCTGCCGACTGGTCGACCGGCTGGGAGTCGTTGCTGGTCAGCCTGTGGGACGAGCAGTGCCGTCCTGACTCCTGGACGCCGTTCCTCCTGGGCGCGATCGTGCACGAGGAGGGCTTCACCTACTTCTGGGGCTGCGACCACGCCTTCACCGACGGAGCCTCGCAGCTGATGGTCCCGGCCGAGCTCGGTGCCGCCTATGCCGAAGCGCTGGGGGCCGACGTCGAGCCGTTGCCCGAGGCGGGCAGCTTCGTGACGTACGCAGCCGACGAACAGCGGCTGGCCGCCGAGTGCGACTCGGAGACACCGGCGGTGCGCGAGTGGGTCGACATCGTCTCGCGTCACGGCGGGCGGCTGCCGCGGTTCCCGGTCTCCCTGGGACTGTCCGCGGGCGAGACCGCGCCGGTCCGGATCCGCCGCTGGACCGCTCTCGAGGGTGCCGAGGTGGACGCGCTCGAGGAGCTCTGCCGTGCCGCCGGTGGCAGGTTCACCAGCGGTGTCTTCGCGCTCCTCGCCCATGCCGAGCAGCGTCTGACCGGCAGCTCGGACTATCTGGGGATCACCGTGCTGGGCACGCGGTCGCCGCAGACCGCGACGTCGCACGGCTGGTTCTGCAACTTCGGCCCGGTCTCGTTGGCTCTGGGGGAGACCTTCGCGGAGACCGTGCGCGCGGCGGAGGTCGCCTTCGGGACCGCCCGCGAGCTGGCCCGGACCCCGGTCCACGTCCCTCTGGGCGCGATGGTCGCCGGCGGGGTGCTCTCGCCGAGCGAGCTGACCAGCCCGCAGATGGTCTCCTATCTCGACGTGCGCAAGTTCCCCGGCGCCGGGACCGTGCCGTTCGACACCGGGCTGCACTTCACCGGCGAGGGGCGCACCGCCAACGCGAACCTGTGGGTCAACCGCTTCGCCGACCGCTTCGAGCTGGCCACGCAGAGCCCTGACACCGAGCCGGGCGGGAGCGCCGTCGCGACCTACTTCGAAGCCGTCCATGACGTGCTCGCCGATCTCGGCCTGTCGGTACGTCCCGTCGAGGCCGCCGCGTCCGGTGGTCGAGCCTGTCGAGACCTCCCTGCCGGCCAGCCCACCGGGGCCGAGCATGCTGGTCACGACCGCTGACCTGTGGGCGCCGCGGCCGGGAACGCTGCTGCGCTGGGACGTCTCCGCGCCGGCGAGCGGCGCGCCGGCGACGCTCTCGCTCAACCAGCGCAACCATCTCGCCGGAGCCATGGCAGGGGCGCCGACCGTCTGGCTGGCAGCGGCCTTCGACGTCGACGGCCCGATCGACCCAGTCGCGCTCACGAGCACCTGGCGAGCCTTCGTGGCCCGCCACAGCAGCCTCCAGCTCGAGGTCATCGCCGGGCCTGAGGGTCTACGGGCCCGTCGGCACCGACCAGCCGCGCTGACATGGTCGCTCACCTCGGTCGGTCCCACCGGATCCGGCGAGGAGACGCGGGACGCGTTGCGTGCCGCCCTCGACGAGCGGTGCGCACCGCTCGGCTATCCCGCCTTCCTCCCGGCCGCGATCTCCCGCGCGGACCGCTCCACGATCGTCCTCGGTATGGACCACCTGCACTGTGACGCCCACTCGGTCGCCGTCGCGGTCGAGGAGCTCGCAGACCTCTACGCCGCCTTCGCCGAGGGCGCCGAGCCCGCGCTGCCGGTCGTCGGATCGTTCCTGGAGGCGGTCGAGCAGGGCTACGACGGACCCGCACGCGTCGACCCCGAGGACCCGTTGCTGCGCGGCTGGGGCGATTACCTCGGCCGCCGCGGCCACGAGCTGCCGACCTTCCCGCTGCCGCTCGGCCTCGAGTCGGGGGAACGGGCTGCCCAGGCCACTGTCGTGGCTCCGCTGGCCGACGCTGCCCTGATGGACCGCATCGGCTCCCGCGCCCGCAGGAGCGGTGCCTCGACCTACGGCGCCGTCCTCGCCGCCCTCGCCACCGCGATCGCGGATCTCGGCGGCGGTGAGCGGCTGGACACACTGGCGCCGGTCTCCACCCGCTTTGCGGAGCCGTTGACCAGATCGATCGGCTGGTACACCACCACCGTCCCGCTCACCGTGCCCGCCTCGCTCACCGCCGCCGGTCTGGCCGAGGCCGGCGAGGCGGTCCGTCATGGCGTACGCCTCGCGTCGGTGCCGCTCGACCAGGTCATCGGCTCGCTCCCCGAGCCACTGGTGCAGACCCGCTACGACGTCTTCGTCGTCTCCTGGATCGACTACCGCCACGTCCCCGGCGGCTCGGCCCACCTCGAGCGCGACGCGCAGCACATCTCCGCCTCGGCTCTGGCCGACGACGTACAGATCTGGTTCTCCCGCACTCACACCGGCCTCGCCGTCCGGATCCGCCATCCCGACACGGCGACCGCCTCGGCGTCGGTCAGCGGGCTCCTGGACCGGCTGGAGCACACGCTCGTAGAGCTCGGAACATCTGCCGAGTCGGCGCATCCTGACCAAAACCATCGCCGAGTCGGCGCGTCATGACGAGCCGACTCGGCGGAGATCTTGGTCAGGATGAGCCGACTCAGCGCAGATAGAGCTGTCGGATGACGTCTTCGATGTCGGGTTCGTGGATGGAGAGGTCGGCGACGTCGTACGCAGCGGCGACCTGCGCCACCAGCGGCGCGGCGGAGGCGCCGGCGGGGAAGGCGAGCCACTGGCGGGGGCCCTCGACATTCACGACCCGAGCGCCCTCGATCGCGATCGGGGAGGCCTCGTCGACGAGGTCGACGACGAGGGTACGGGAGGCGTCGCCGGTCGCTCGCAGGGCGGGCAGCGGGCCGTCGAAGACGGCGGTGCCGTGGTCGATGACGATGACCCGGTCGCACAGCGCCTCGATGTCCTGCAGGTCGTGCGTGGTGAGCATCAGGGTCGTGCGCCGTTCGTGGTTGAGGGCCCGCAGGAACTCGCGCAGCCGCCCCTTGGAGATCACGTCGAGACCGATCGTCGGCTCGTCGAGGTAGAGGATCTCGGGGTCGTGGAGCAGCGCCGCGGCGATGTCACCGCGCATCCGCTGGCCCAGGCTGAGCTGCCGCACCGGGGTGTCCATCAGATCGCCGAGGTCGAGCAGCGCGACGTGGTCCTCCAGGTTGCGACGGAAGGTCTGGTCCGGGATCCGGTAGATCCGCCGCAGCAGCTCGAAGGAGTCGCGCAGCGGCAGGTCCCACCACAGCGACGTACGCTGCCCGAAGACCACCCCGATCCGCCGGGCCAGCTCGCGGCGCTGTCGTGAGGGCTCGAGCCCGGCGACGCGTACGTGCCCGGACGAAGGCACCAGGATCCCGGTCAGCATCTTGATGGTGGTCGACTTACCCGCGCCGTTGGGGCCGATGTAGCCGACCATCTCGCCGGCCTCGATGTCGAAGGAGAGGTCGTGCACGGCGTGCTTCACCACGGACGTACGTCTGAAGGCACCCGCACGCTTGCGGATCGTGAACTCGCGGGACAGGTCCCGCACCTCGATCAGTGCCACATCAGCTCCCGGTGGATCGATAACGACGGAGCCCCTGGCGCCACACGAGCGTGGTGACGCCGACCAGCACCAGCGCGGCCAGGGGCGAGGCGAAGCGGAACCAGTCCGGGGAGCCGAACGGGTCGGTGCGGCCGAGCAGGAACAGGCACGGGTACCAGTTCACGAAGGCCAGCGGCAGCAGGTAGGTCAAGGACCTGACGACCTCGCGCGGGAAGATCGTCATCGGATACTGCATGATCGTGTTGCCGCCGTAGGTGAAGGCGTTGGCGAACTCCGAGGCGTCGGTGGTCCAGAACTGGACCGTCGAGAAGGTCACGAACGCGCAGAAGTAGATGACCACGCCGGAGAGCAGCGCCACCACGAGCACGAACAGACGCTGCGGCGTCCAGTCCACGATCGGCGCCGCCCACGCGAAGACCGCGACACCCTGGGCGATCTGGCCGAGCCGGCGCAGCTCGAACCGGTCGGCGCACAGCTGCACCAGCACCGGGACCGGCTTGGTCATCATCGCGTCGAGGTCCCCGCTGCGTACCTTTTGGCCGATCTTCTCCACACTCCCGACCAGCATGTCGGCGACGCGGAACGCGATCGAGGTGAGCCCGTAGAGCAGCGCGATCTCGCGCAGCGTGAAGCCGCCGTAGGTGTCGACGTGGGTGAACATCAGCCAGATCGCCACGAAGTCGAGGAAGGTGATCAGCACGCCCCCGACCAACATCGTCCAGAACGAGACCGGATAGGCCATCGCCGCCCGGATCCACAGCAGCGCGATGAGCCAGTAGGAGCGAACCGCATGAGCGAGGTAAGCCGCAGGCGTGTCGGTATCAGCCACCCTGGACCACCACCCTCCGGGTCGCCGCGCGCAGCACGAGAGCGCACGTCGCCAGGAGCACGACCGCCCACAGCACCTGCAGCCCGATCGCGGCGATCATGTCGAGCCCGGTGTGGCGACCCAGCCAGATGTCGGCCGGGGTCTGGATGTAGGAGGCGAACGGCAGGGCGAGCGCGACCTGGCGTAGACCGTCGGGGAAGAGGTTGAGGGGCAGGGTCAGCCCGCTGAAGAAGGTGGCCAGCACGCTCAGCAGCACCCGCGGCCCGGTGGCGTCCAGGAGCCAGAAGGCGCTGGCGGCGAAGAGAAACCGGATGGCGAAGCTCACCACCACGGCGAGGACGACGCTGACCATGAACGCGGCCGCGCCGGCGGGGGAGGGGGCGACGAGCCCGAAGAGCAAGGCGCCGACGATCGCCGGCGCCACGCCTCGGGTCGCGAAGTGGTAGAGCCCGCGGCCGAGGTCGGCGGCGAGATACCAGCCGAGGACGCTGACGGGGCGGTAGAGGTCGACGGCGATGTCGCCGGTGCGGATCCGTTCGGCGAGGTCGTCGGTCGAGCCGCCGCTCCACAGCGCGACGGTCATCAGCAGGGCCTGCCCGATCCAGACGAAGGTGACGGCCTGGGCGGCCTCGTAGCCGCCGGCCGACGGGTTCTGCTCCCACAGCGCCAGATAGGCGAAGCTGAGGATGATCCCGAAGACCGAGTTGGTGAAGATCCCGGCGAACGTGGCCGCGGTGTAGGTGGAGTAGCGGCGGAAGGACCGGGTCGCGATCGCGGCGTACAGGCTGATCTGTGGATGCAGCGGCCCGGACATCTGACGTACGTTGGCACAACGGGGCCCGCGTACGCCAAGGGGTTTCCTGGAATAACGTTGGTCGGGCGACTGTTTGCCGAGTAGTTCGGATTTCAACTACCGTGGATCGAGAGAGTCTCGGGCCACGAAAGGGGCAGGGAACATGGGTATGCAGTTCGGCATCTTCACCGTCGGCGACGTGACGACGGACCCGACGACCGGCAGGACCCCGACCGAGCACGAGCGGATCAAGGCGACCGTCGAGATCGCGAAGCACGCCGAGGAGGTGGGCCTGGACGTCTTCGCGACCGGTGAGCACCACAACCCGCCGTTCATCGCCTCCAACCCGACTGCGACGCTGGCCTACATCGGCGCGCAGACCGAGCGCATCATCCTGAGCACCGCGACCACGCTGATCACCACCACCGACCCGGTGCTGATCGCGGAGGACTACGCCAAGATCCAGCACCTGACCGACGGCCGTGTCGACCTGATGATGGGCCGCGGCAACACCGGCCCGGTCTACCCCTGGTTCGGCAAGGACATCCGCCAGGGCATCAACCTGGCGATCGAGAACTACGCCCTGCTGCGCCGGCTGTGGAGCGAGGACGTCGTCGACTGGTCCGGCCGGTTCCGTACGCCGCTGCAGGGCTACACCTCGACACCGCGGCCTCTGGACGGGGTGGCTCCGTTCGTCTGGCACGGCTCGATCCGCTCGCCGGAGATCGCCGAACAGGCTGCGTACTATGGCGACGGCTTCTTCCACAACCACATCTTCTGGCCGGCCTCGCACACCAAGCAGATGGTGCAGGTCTACCGCCAGCGCTTCGAGCACTACGGCCACGGCACCGCCGACCAGGCGATCGTGGGTCTGGGCGGGCAGTTCTTCATGCGGCCCAGCTCCCAGGACGCGGTCGACGAGTTCCGGCCCTACTTCGACAACGCGCCGGTCTACGGCCACGGACCCTCGCTGGAGGACTTCTCCGAGGCCACCCCGCTGACCGTCGGCTCGCCGCAGCAGGTCATCGAGCGGACGCTCTCGTTCCGTGAGTACGTCGGTGACTACCAGCGCCAGCTCTTCCTGCTCGACCACGCCGGGCTGCCGTTGAAGACGGTGCTGGAGCAGCTCGACCTCTACGGCGAGATCCTTCCGACCCTGCGCGCGGAGTTCGCCAAGCTCCGCAAGCCCGGTGTCCCGGACGCCCCGACCCACGCCTCTCTGGTGGCGAAGGCCGGCGGCGGGAAGGACTCGACCGTCTACGCCGAGGTCGACTCCGCCACCGGCTCGTCCGACCGCGACCTAGAAGACCCTGAGGTCGCCAAGGTCCTCGAGGGGGAGCTGTGACAAAGATCGTGGTGGTCTCCGCGGGACTCTCGGTCCCGTCCTCGACCAGGCTGCTCGCCGACATGCTCGGCGAGGCGACGACCCGGGCCGTGCAGGCCCGGGGCGCCGAGGTCGAGGTCGAGCACATCGAGCTGCGAGGCCTGGCCCACGAGCTGACCGACAACCTGCTCACCGGGTTCGCCAAGCCGGCGCTCCAGGCGGCCATCGACCAGGTGCGCCGTGCCGACGGCGTCATCGCGGTGACACCGGTCTTCTCTGCGTCGTACTCGGGCCTGTTCAAGACGTTCTTCGACGTGCTCGAGCAGGGCGTTCTCGACGCCAAGCCGGTGCTGGTCGCCGCGACGGCCGGCACCGTCCGGCACTCGCTGGTGCTCGAGCACGCGCTGCGGCCGCTCTTCGCCTACCTGCACGCCGTGGTCGTGCCGACCGGCGTGTTCGCCGCGACGGAGGACTTCGCCGGGGGCCCGGAGCTCGCGAAGCGGGTCGACCGAGCTGCCGCCGAGCTGGCCGCTCTGCTGGCCGTCTCCGATGCCGCGCCCGGCCCGGCACCCCAGCGGGCGCTGGTGGAGGACGAGTTCGCCAGTCCGACCTCATTCGAGACGCTGCTCAAACGCGCCTCCGAGGGGCCGCAGCAGTTCTGACCCGCGGTTTCTTTCGGGGGCGTCGGTGCGAACACGGGGCGCGAGATCCCGGGGGTTTGCGGTGGCGTGCGACAGAATGCGTGTCGACCGCTACCCCGAACTGCGAGCGGAGCCGTTGTGCACAGCTATGAGCCGAGCGTCGTCGTTGCCGACGAGTCGCCTCTCCTTCGTGCTGGACTCACGGCCCTGCTTGCGCGCGGTGGCTACCAGGTGGTCGCCGACGCCGCGGACGCAGAGGGGCTCATCCAGGCCGCCACCGACACGCTGCCGACGCTGGTGGTGACCGATGCGCGGCTGGGTGAGGGTCTGGCCGACGAGGGTATCCGAGCCGCGCTCCGGCTGCACGAGAAGGTGCCGGAGATGGGCATCGTCGTGCTCGCCGACTCGGTCGACACGGCCTACGCCGCCTCGGCCTTCGCCAGCACCGGCACCGGCGGCCTCGGCTACCTGCGCAAGTCACGCGTACGCACCGTCCCGCACTTCTTCGACGTCGTCGGCCGAGTGGCGTCGGGTGAGGTCGTCGTCGACCCCGAGGTCATCTCGCGGATGGTCGAGGCGTCGCCGGACGCCGATGCCGAGGCGATGGGGAGGCTGACGATGCGGCAGAGTGAGGTGCTGGGCCTGATCCACGCCGGGTTTCCCGAGCGGGCGATCATCGGCAGGCTGTTCAGCGGACGACGGCAGTTCGAGCAGTGTCTGAGCGAGATGTTCCTCGCATTAGGGCTGTCTTCCGACGTCGAGCATCGACGTACGCCGACGCCGCTGACCCATCTCTCCTGAGACTGCTGAGTCGCGTGGGGCCCGGGTGACCCGGGCCCCACGCGCGTCTCAGTGCTGGTAGGTGCCCACCAGGACGGCGCGGGCCAGCGCCTTGAAGGCCAGGTTGAAGGAGACGACAGCGGGGGTGACCTCGTCGTTCACCCCCAGCGTCTCCTCGCCGACGGCGTGGACCACGAAGTAGTAGCGGTGGACCTGGTCGCCGGCAGGAGGTGCGGCACCGCCGAACTCCTTGGTGCCGAAGTCGGAGGCGACGTGGAACGCCTTGCCCGGAAGCTCGGCGCTCCCGGCACCGGCGCCGGCGGGGAGCTCGGTCACGTCGGCGGGGACGTCGACCAGCGCCCAGTGCCAGAACCCGCTGGGGGTGGGCGCGTCGGGGTCGAAGCAGGTGATGACGTACGACTTCGTCCCCTCCGGCGCTCCGCTCCAGGCGAGCTGCGGGGAGGTGTTGCCGCCGTCGTGGACCTGGTCCTGCTTCAGCGGTTGGCCATCCGACACGTCCGCGCTGGTCAGCGTGAAGGAGGGGAGGGCGGGCATGAGCGAGTAGGGATCCGGCTTCACCGGGCGATCGAGTGCCATGTTCACCAACGTAGTCCGCGAATCGACCCGTTGTCAGGGCACGCCCGGGTGTTGGGCGAGGATGTACCCATGAGTTCAGAGCACGTCGTTCCCTACCCCGCCGGCCTCATCCTCGAGGGGCGGAGGGTGGTCGTCGTCGGCGGTGGCCGAGTCGCGCAGCGGCGGGTGCCCGCTCTGATCGCCGCGGGGGCGCGGGTCGAGGTCGTCTCGCCGTCGCTGACGCCCGCGCTCGAGGGCCTGCTCGGCTCGGGCGAGATCACCTGGCACCAGGCCCGCTTCTCGGCCGACGTGCTCGACGGCGCCTGGTACGTCATCGCCGCGGCCCAGCACGCCGACGTCAACGAAGCGGTCTCGGTCGCCGCCGAGGAGCGTCGGATCTTCTGCGTACGCTCCGACGACGGCACGCAGGCCACCGCCTGGACCCCGGCGACCGGCCACGACGGCGACCTGACCATCGCTGTGCTCGCCAACCGTGACCCGCGGCGCTCCGCGGGTGTTCGCGACCGGATCCTCGACGGCCTGCGCTCCGGTGAGCTGATGGCGCCGCATGAGCGTGAGCGGGTGGCCGGAGTGACCCTGGTCGGTGGCGGTCCGGGACATCCAGGGCTGATCTCCGTCGCCGGGCGCAAGGCCCTGATGGAGGCCGACATCGTCGTCGCCGACCGGCTGGCGCCGCGAGAGCTGCTCTCCGAGCTGCCCGCCGACGTCGAGCTCGTCGACGTCGCCAAGCTTCCCCGTGGCCGCTCGGCGCAGCAGGAGGAGATCAACCGGATCATCGTCGAGGCGGCCAAGGCGGGGAAGGCGGTCGCGCGCTTCAAGGGCGGCGACAACTTCATCTTCGGGCGCGGCTTCGAGGAGGTCCTGGCCTGCCGGGAGGCCGGCGTCCCGGTGCACGTCATCCCCGGCCTGACCTCGCCGGTGACGGTGCCCGGCGTCGCCGGGATCCCCGTGACCCACCGCGGCGTCGCGCACGAGTTCACCGTCATCTCCGGCCACGTCCCGCCCGACGACCCCACCTCGCTGACCAACTGGCCCGCCGTCGCCGGTCTGGGCGGCACCCTCGTACTCCTCATGGCCGTCCAAAACGCTCCCGCGATCGCGACCGCCCTGCTCGACGGCGGCCGCGCCCCGGGCACCCCCGTCGCGGTCATCTGCGACGGCACGATGCCCACGGAGCGTACGGTCCTGGCGACTCTCGAGACCCTCGAGAAGGTTCTGGTCGACGAGAACGTCCAGCCCCCGGCGATCATCGTCATCGGTGAGGTCGTCCGCGTCGCCCACCCGGACTCCTTCTAGTATTCGGGTCGGCGCGGCGTCGACTCGTTGCCATGAGTAGGCGCCTACGGTCGACGCATGGATGTGGCGCGTTGTCGTAGCGGTGAACTGCCTCTCGTTGATCGCATTTGTGCGATGATCGCATGGATGCGATCATGAGAATGGAGGTCGAGCTCCACGACGAGGTCGTGAGATGGCTGGACTCTCTGAGTGATGAAGAGTGGGGGCGGGTCGTGGTGATCGTGGATCGGCTGGCGGACATGGGCCCTCGTGCCCGGAGGCCGCTCTCGCGGAGCTTGGGCGAGGGGCTCTTCGAGCTCCGCTTCACTCTGGGGTCGACTGCCCGCAGGATCACCTACAGATTCACGAACGACGCACGGATCATTCTTCTGACGACCGTTCACAAGCAACGAGACAATGAGCGCGGTGAGGTCGCCAGGGCCCGGAAGGCCGCAGCCGAATGTGCTCGGCGTTATCCCTAGGAGAGCAACGATGGCGAACTACTCCCGCTGGTCCGAGGTTCGGTCCGAGCGTCCGGCTCCGTCCGACGATATCCGGGCGAGCGTCGAGCAGGATCTTGCTCTCGGCCAGCTGATCTACGACCTGCGTACGGAAGCAGGGCTGAGTCAGCGCGAGCTGGCCTCGAGGATGGGCACGACGCAGTCGGTCATCTCCCGACTCGAGGAAGGCGGCGGGGCGCGCAACCGGATCGACACCCTGGCCCGGGTTGCTACCGCACTCGGACGCCACCTGGTCCTTTCCTTCCCCGAGGAAGTGCCCGGGGACATGAAGGACTCGGTGCAGGTCGCCTGACCCATGGTTGAGCTGATCGAGATCTCCGACCCAGCCGACCCGCGGCTCGCCGACTACCGCGACCTGCGCGACGTCGAGCTGCGCAAGTCGATGGAGTCGTCCGAGGGCCTCTTCCTGGCTGAGGGGGAGAAGGTCGTACGTCGCGCGGTGGCGGGCGGCTTCGAGCCGCGGTCGTTCCTGATGGCACCGAAGTGGCTCGACGGGCTCTCCGACGTGCTCGCCACGACCGATGCGCCGTGCTACGTGATGAGCGAGAAGGCGGCCGAGGAGGTCACCGGGTTCCATGTGCACCGCGGTGCGCTGGCGTCGCTGAAGCGGCGACCGCTGCCGTCGGTCGACTCCGTGCTCGCGGGTGCCCGCTCGGTGCTCGTGCTCGAGGACATCGTCGACCACACCAACGTAGGCGCGATCTTCCGGTCGGGCGCGGCGCTCGGGTTCGACGCGGTGCTGCTGGCACCCCGCTGCGCCGACCCGCTCTACCGGCGCTCGATCAAGGTCGCGATGGGCGCCGTCTTCGCACTGCCGTGGACCCGCCTGCCGGACTGGTACGAAGCGCTCCCGACCCTCTCCGCCGCCGGCTTCACCACCGTCGCCCTCACGCTGGCCGACGACGCGGTTGACATCGAGAAGGCCGTCGAAGGCGTCGACAAGGTCGCCCTCGTCCTGGGCTCCGAGGGCCACGGCATCTCCCCGCGCTGGCAGCAGGCCTCCGACCGCCGCGCCATCATCCCGATGTCCGCCGGCATCGACTCCCTCAACGTAGCCGCCGCCACCGCCGTCGCCTGCTACGTCACCGCCCGCCGCTAACCCGCCGAGACTGTAGTTGTGGGCGACGACGCTGGTCACCGCGCTGACCGGCGTCGGCATCGGTGCGCTCGGCGCGCTCTCCCTCTCC
>NZ_JBEXSD010000072.1:0-25250 GCF_040613495.1 Nocardioides sp. NPDC006273
ATGGATCCGACCTATTGGCGCACCAGCCAGAAGAAGGAGTTCCTCGCGAAGGTGGAGAAGCTCCAAGCCCAGCAGGCCGCGTTGACGCTGCGGGTCCTCGCTGCCTCGGGTGACATCGCCGCCGAGACCGGCGACAAAGACGCCTCCGCGTGGATGCGTGCCGAGCTGCTGGTCGACAAAGGTGCCGCGCGGACGCAGATCAAGCTCGCCCACGCTGTGACGAAGTACGAGCTGGTCTCTGCCGGCCTCGCCGAGGGTGTCCTCTCCGAGGCGAAGGCCATCGTGATCACCAAAGCCCTCGACAAGATCGAGGCTGACCCGGTCGCTACTCGCGAGGACTTGGTCCTGGCTGAGAAGTTGCTGGTCGACTACGCCGACCTGGCCACGGCCAACGAACTACAGATCGCCGGTGGACGGGTCCTGGCCAAGATCGACCCCGACCGGTTCGAAGAAGCCGAAGCCAAAGCCCTCCTCGCCGAGGAAGAACGCGCCCGGCAGAAGACCGCGCTGCGTGTGTGGGACAACGGCGATGGGACGGTCGGGTTCGACGGGGTCCTCCCGACATCGATCGGGATGCGGTTCAAGAGGCAGGTCGAGGCCTGGGCCCAACCGCGTAAGCAGCAGCTGGTGGAGAAGGGTGCACCGTTGCCGCCGTGGGAGCGGATGCTGGGCCAGGGCTTCGCGCGCCTGATCGAGACCACCGACCCGACCGCCCTGCCCCGCCACGGCGGGGACGCCACCGTGATCAACGTAGTCATCTCCCTCGAGGAACTCCGCAAGGAACTCGGCACCGCCACCCTCGGCCACGACGAGACCAACGGCACCACCATCACCGCCGCCGAAGCCCGCAAGATGGCATGCAACGCCACCATCATCCCCTGGGTCCTCGGCGGCGACAGCGAAGTCCTCGACATGGGCCGGGCCAGCAGGGTCTTCGTGCCGATCCAGCGCAAAGCACTCCGGCTCCAGCAGAAGTGCTGCCAAGCCGAAGGCTGCGACATGCCACCAGAATGGTGCGACGCCCACCATCTAGATCCATGGGCAGCCGGCGGAAGAACGGACCTGAAAGACGGGGTCCTGCTGTGTCCCCATCATCATCGTCTGGCGCACAGCCCTGCCTACGTTCATGAACGGTTGCCCGATGGCACCGTGCGGTTCACCCGCCGCCCCTAAACCGGCACGTCGAGACCACACCGCCACCGCCATCCGGCGAAGACCCCGCCTACGCGGGCACCTTCGCCTGCCCAGTGCCAGGGTGGCTCCGCATGCGCCCTCGATGTGGACCTGGGCGGCATCGCGTCAACGGCTCGGATCTCATCGACGCCATCACCAGGAGCATGAAATGACTCACGCCCTCCTGCCACCGCACACCTGCCGCCGCACACGGCGGCCATTACTCCTCGGGCCTCGGCCGCCCGTCCGGCCTGGTGCTCCCGAACCGGCGGAACTTCCCCACTCGTGCAGATCTCTCCCCACTCTCACGGAGCTTCCCCACGCTCCGGAGGGTGGGGAACCTCCGTGAGGGTGGGGGACGGTGCGAAGGAATGGGGTAACCCGTCCTGTGGGTCATCCGCCGGCTCAGGCAGCTTGTGAACGACTCACAAGGTGTCATCGTCTAGCGCAGCGCCCCCGCAGACCCTCCCCGGGCAGGACCGGCCAACCCCGGTCCCCAAGCCCGTACCCAACCCGAATTCCGCTGCGCCAAACCCCGCCGCCGACCCGATAACCAGCCAAATTTCTCGCCGGCTCCCGGTGTCAAGGACCGCGATAGCGACCGGCGAAGCCGGCGGCCGAAGGCCGTCCTTGACTCCGGGATTCGGCGTGAACACCATCCAATACAGGGTCGGCGGCCCCAGCCCATGCAACTACAGCACCACGCAGGCTTTCAGTCCGCCGCGGAATGTCAGCACCGGACGGACAACCCCGCAGGACCGCTAGCTCTGCTTGAGCAGCCCGTCGAGGATCTTCTCGCCGTTCTTGCCTTCGCCCTCACGGATGCCCTTGAACTCGTCGCGGAGCTGCTCCATCTCGCGCTTGGCGTTCTCACCCGTCTCGACGAGGTCTCGGATCTGGTCGATTTGGTCTTCCCACTCCTGGGACTGGCCGGCGTCGATGATGTTCCAGCTTTCCAGGTTCTCGCGCCAGCGGTCGAGCTTGTCGAGGCGGTTGAGGGTCTTGTTGTCCGACTTGTCGGTGGGCTCGTCGGCCGAGTTGTCAGAGCCCGAGGAGTTGTCGGAGCTGCGGTCGATGTTGTCCGAGCCGTCGGCGTTGTCGGAGCTCTGGGACGGCTGATCGGCCTCGGCGGGTGCGGGCTCGTAGGCGGCCAGCCAGGAGGCGGCGAAGACGCAGGCGACCACGATCGCCACCGCACCGAGGAGGCGGCCGGTGGGGAACTTCCGCAGCGAGGCCGGGCGCGGGGCGCGTACGGGAGGCGGGGTGGCGGGGCGGTGCATGACGCCGGTGCGGGAGTTGGGCAGCGCCATCGGCTCGTCGAGGCGCCGCTGCGGCATCGCCTGTGTCGGACGCGGCGCCTGCCCGCCGGAAAGCAGGTCGGTGGCGTCGGGGTCGGCGCCGTTGAGTACGTAGCCGAGCTCGTGCGCGACCTGGTCCATCGAGGGCCGGGCGGCCGGGTTCTTGTCGAGCATGCGAGTGACCAGGCGCGCCAGCGGCGGGGGTACCGCCCGGAAGTCGGTGATCCGCGGCACCGGCTCGCTCAGGTGCATGTGCAGGATCCTGACCGGGTGCGGGGCCGAGTAGGGCACCTTCCCAGTGAGCATCTCGAAGAGCACGCAGCCCAGCGAGTAGACGTCGGCGGGCGGGCCGACGGGGTCGCCCGCGGCCTGCTCGGGCGAGAGGTAGGACGGGCTCCCGATCACATGACCCGTCTGGGTCAGCCCGGCGTCGACCCCCGTCATGGCGTACGCGATGCCGAAGTCGAGCACGGTCAGCCGGCCGTCACCGTCGAACATCAGGTTCGCCGGCTTGATGTCGCGGTGCACCACATCGGCCCGGTGCGCGGCACCGAGGGCGCCCGCGACCTGCCGGGTGTATTCGACGGCCATGTCGATCGGCAACGCGCCGCGCTGCTGGATCGGCTCGGCCAGGGTCGGTCCTGGCAGCAGTTCCATGACCAGGAAGACGTCGTTGTCGTCGCTGCCTGCGTCGAAGATCTTGACCACGTCGTCGTGGACGACTCGGGCCGTCGAGTGCGACTCCCGACGGAACCGCTCTGCCATCGTGGGGTCGTCCACGTCGCGCAGCAGCTTCACCGCGACGTCGCGGTCGAGCACGGTGTCACGCGCCCGCCAGACCTCCCCCATACCGCCGGCTCCGAGCAGAGTGAGGAGCCGGTAGCGGCCGGCGATCGGGGAAGGCTGATCCATACCGGAAATTATGCCGGGGTCACCCACGAGCTGAAGAGCGGGATACCCTCCCAGGCTCCGCCGCGCGCGACAGCCACCACCGCGTGCGGCCGGTCGAACCTCAGATCGATCTGCCGCACCTTCGTCTCCCGCGGCGCTGCCGTGGCGGCACGGACCATCATCCCGGTCACCGCGGCCGCCTTGAAGCCTTCGCGGTCGTAGGAGGCGACCGCTTTCTGCACACAGACAGCGTCCGACTCCTCCTCGACGGCAGTCATCACACCGCGGGCGATCTCGGCGACCCCCGGCGCGGCCGACAGGTCGTGAAGATCCTCCGCGTTCCACTCCGGCAGGTGGCTGCGCCAGCGATCGGACGGAGCGCTGCCGAAGGCCGTGACCTCTTGAACCGTCCAGGCATGCCCGTCCTCGCGGTCGGCATCGCTGGCGTCGAAGGTGCGGTCGCGCACCTCACCCGCGTCGATCCTCCGGACGACCTCGTCGACCCCTCGCCACACGTCGGCGGCGGACACGCCCTCATCGGCGATCACCGAGTAGACCGAGATGCCGTCCTCGCTGGGTGGGCAGGCAACCGCGACCGACCCGGCGGCCTCGGTCTCCACCACCGCCTGGAAGCCGGTCTCGAGCAGCAGCAGTCCGTCGTCGTCGCCCTCCTCCAGCTGCTCGCTCCAGCGTGGCGTGACCACCAGCGCGGAGGCGAGGACGAGGAGGGTCCGGGCGTCGATCTCGAGCGGGAACTGCTTGATCAGACCACGAGTCTGCTCCTTGGCCCACCCGTCGAGCCCCGCCTGGTCCGGGAGCGGGTCGAGCACGATCGGCAGACCCTTGGTCAGCTCGACCCCAGCACGCAGCCAACCGGCGACCGCGGCACCTATCGTGGGGTGCGGCGCCTCCAGGAGCTTCAGTGCGGCGGCCCGCGCGTCGGCCTTGTTCAGCCCCAGGATCTCGTCCGTCTCGGTCTCCGCCGCGGGCGCCAGCGAGGCAAGCAGCAGCCACAGACCGGCGTACGAGATCACCGGGGACTCGGCGGAACCGAGAGCGGAGCGGGCGGTGGCGGCGTACGTTCGGACTGCTTCGACGGCAGCGAGGGACAGGGGCGTCTGCGTTCCCGACTTCTCCATGCGGAAGACAGTACGGGGAGAGCCACCCCAGGGCAGCAGAAAAACGATACAGTTATGTATCGAGCGAGGAGGCATCGTGGCCAAGCTGAGTTTTCAGAGGCGGGCGCGCACAGCAGGGCTGGACCCGGAGACCGACTATCAGGAGATCTCGAGGCGCCTGGGGCTCTACGAGTTTCCCTGGGACACGACACAGTCGCTGAGCTTCGCCCTGTTCCGGACCTACGCAGTGCCCTCGATCGGCCGGCTGCTGGCCGACACGCACCAGTTCACCGAGAACACCCAGAAGCGCTACGACGACACCGCGCTGCTGCTGGAGGACGCGGCGATCGAGGACCTGGACAGCCCCCGCGGCCGGGCCGCGGTGCGGCGGATCAACCAGATGCACCGGATGTACGACATCTCCAACGACGACATGCGCTACGTCCTCTCCACCTTCGTGGTGATCCCGCGGCGTTGGAACCAGGACTTCGGCTGGCGGCAGTCGACCGCCGACGAGCAGCTCGCGGCGCTGCGCTACTACCAGGCGCTCGGGAAGCGGATGGGGATCAAGGACATCCCGGCGACCTACGAGGAGTTCGAGCAGCTCCTCGACTCCTACGAGGCCGAGCACTTCGCGTACGACGAAGGCAGCCGCGCCGTCGCCGACTCGACCCTCGAGCTGCTGACGACCTTCTACCCGCGCCCGCTGGCGCCGCTCATCCGGACCTTCTCGCTCTCGCTGATGGAGCCACATCTGCTCGAGGCGTTCGGCTACCCCGAGCCCGGGCGTCTCGCGCGAGCACTGTCCCGTGGAGCGCTGAAGGGGCGGGCGCGGTTCGTCGCCCTGCTGCCGCCGCGGAAGAAACCGGCGTACGTCCGCGACATGCCCCGGATCAAGAGCTACCCGCACGGCTTCGACACCGAGGACCTCGGCACCTTCGCGCCGGGGTGTCCGGCGCACCGGCCAGCCCCTGATTCTGCTGCCGGCACCAAGCCGTAGCCCACCCCTCCCCCGCACTTCACGCGTCCTTCACCGGGCACCGCTTCGCTGTTGTCGATAACCCCCATATCGACAGGAGCACGTCCATGTCTGCCCCCAGCAACACTCCTGATCTCCGCGGCGCCCTTCGGGGCCTCGACCGCCGCCGCTTCCTGACCGTGTCGGCCGCCGCGACCGCCCTGGCCTTCACCACCGGCCTGCCGCGTACCGGCGCCTTCGCCTCCCCCGCAGCCTCGCCCTCGGCGATCACCTCCGACCCGTTTACCCTCGCGGTCGCGTCCGGCGACCCGCTGCCCGACTCGGTCCTGCTCTGGACCCGGCTCGCGCCGCTCCCGCTGGAGCCGACCGGCGGGATGCCGCCGGCACGTTTCGATGTCTCCTGGGAGGTGGCCCGCGACTCGGCCTTCAGGCGCGTCGTACGCCGCGGGGTCGCCGCCGCGCACACCGAGTTCAACCACGCCGTGCACGCCGAGGTTCGCGGCCTGCGGCCGGCGAGCGAGTACTTCTACCGCTTCCGGGTCGGCCAGTGGATCAGCCCGGTCGGGCGGACCCGGACCGCGCCGCCGGTCGGCGCTGCGGTGTCGTCGCTGACCTTCGCCCTCGCCTCGTGCCAGCGCTACGACCAGGGCTACTACACCGCGTACGGACATCTCGCCAACGAGGACGTGGACGCGGTCTTCCACCTGGGTGACTACCTCTACGAGTACGCCGTGAACGCCTCCGCCGGCGCGCGGGCCTACAGCGAGCCGCTTCCGGCGCACCTCAACCACGAGACCGTGACGCTGGACGACTACCGGGCGCGCTACGGGCTCTACAAGTCCGACCCGGACCAGATCGCCGCGCACCTGGCGCACCCGTTCATCGTCACCTGGGACGACCACGAGACCGAGAACAACTACGCCGACGACAACCCGGAGAACGCAGGTCCGCCGGAGGAGTTCCTGGTCCGTCGCGCCGCCGCGTACCGCGCCTACTGGGAGAACCAGCCGCTGCGTCTTCCGCAGCAGCCGACCGGCCCGGACCTCAAGCTGTACCGGCGGCTGAAGTGGGGCCGGCTGGCGCAGTTCGACATCCTCGACACCCGTCAGTACCGCACCAACCAGGCCAACGGCGACGGCTGGAAGGTGCCGACGGCCGAGTCCGAGGCCGAGTCGATGACGCTGCCTGGCTTCGAGCAGGAGAAGTGGCTGACCGACGGTTGGCGTCACTCCAAAGCGACCTGGAACGTCGTCCCGCAGCAGGTCACCTTCGCCCGCCGGGACAACCCCAACGGCTCCGGCACCCGCTCGATGGACTCCTGGGACGGCTACCCCGCCTCCCGCAGGCGGGTCCTCGACGGCTGGAAGGCGTCGGGGCAGTCGAACCTGATGGTGCTGACCGGCGACGTACACGTCCACTACGGACTGAACATCCACGACGACTTCGACGACCTGTCCTCTCCGGTGCTCGGGACCGAGGTCGTCACCAGCTCGATCACCTCGGGCGGCAACGGCGCCGAGCGTCCTGCCAACTGGGCCGCCTACCTGGAGCGCAACCCGCACATGAAGTTCTACAACGGCCTCCGTGGCTACACGACCATCTCGCTGGATGCTGACGGCGCGGAGATCACCTACAAGAACGTCGCCCAGGTCAGCACTCCCGGTGCGCCGCTGACAGTGGGTGGCCGGTTCTTCACAGAGGCCGGCAAGCCGGGCCTGGTCGAGGCGTAGGCGTTCGGTACGACGGGGAGAACCGCATGGGTTACCGACTGGTAAGTCGTGTCGATCTCCCCGTCGTACCGCTGGTGGGGCCGGATCCTGGCTTAGCCTGAGGCCGTGGTCAACGTGGTCGGGAACGCGGTTCTGGCGATCTTCTTCGGGGTGGGGTTGGCCGTCGCGGGGTTCGTCCCGGCTGCGGCGGTCGCCTACCGCCGCAGAGGCTCGTTCCCCCTGGGGCGGATCCTGCTCCTGCTGGCCGCTGCGATCTACGCGGTGGCGCTGTGGACCTACACGCTGGTCCCTATGCCCGAGGCGGGCTCCTTCACCTGCGCGGGGACCCACATCCATGCGTTCGGCTTCGTCGGGGACATCCTCCGCACCCGCGCCGAGATCGGCACCCGGGCCCTGCTCACCAACGCGGTGTTCCTCCAGGTGGCTCTCAACGTCATCCTGTTCGTGCCTCTGGGGTTCTTCGTCCGGGCGATCGCCGGACGCGGGATCGTGGTCGCGGGCGCACTCGGCCTCGCGACGTCCCTCCTCATCGAGACCACCCAGCTCACCGGGATCTGGGAACTGTACTCCTGCGCCTACCGCGTCTTCGACGTCGACGACCTGCTGGTCAACACCGCCGGTGCCGTGCTCGGATCGGCGATCTCGGTGCTGTTGGTGCGTCCGCACGCGCGACCGGCGCCACGCACGATCACCGTCGGTCGCCGCCTGGTCGGCATGGTCGCCGACCTCCTCGTCATCCTCGGCACCGGCGCCCCGCTGGCGCTGGCTTGGCGGGCCTGGCAGCTCTACGGGCTCGAGGTGCCGTTCGACGAGATTTCGACCACCATTCAGTTCTGGCTGCTGTGGGGCCCACCGATCGTGCTGGAAACGATTGCCGTCCTCGGCTTCGGACGCACTGTCGGGGAGTGGGTCGTCGGCCTTCGCGCGACGGCGTCGTCGGGAGTGTGGTGGCGCCGGGTCGTCAAGCTGCTGACGGGTGTCGGCGGACTGACGCTGTTGCTCATGGTCGACTTCCCCGGCTCCGGTCTCCTCCTGCTCGTCTTCGCCGTTGCGACCGTCATGGCTCTTCCCCGCACCGATGAGCATCGGGGGCTCAGCAACGTGCTCGCGGGGATGCGGGTCCGGCCGGTTCCGCCAAGCTGAGTCGTCACTCACCGACCGCTGGGCAGCGGCGAGATCTCGAGGTCTCCGGTCAGGTACGCCATGGTGGCACCGTTCGACAGCACGACCCGTCGAGCGTCATCATCTCGTCGTCGGCGCAGCGAAGTCAGGGTCTTGACCACCCGCTCGGGGTGATCGAGGAGCCAGAACCCGACCCGGACCGCCTTGCGCCGCCACCGCCGGGGCAGGAGCCGGAGCTGGTGGCGGCGCGTGGTCGACCACGACGCCGCGTCACCCCTCGCGGCGATCTCGAGGAACCGGTTCGTCACCGCGATCAGCTCGTAGCGCGAGACCTCCTCGACCACGTCCACGCGGATCTCCTTCCAGGCCACCGTGACCACCTCGCCGGAGAGCTCGACCGTCAGGCTCTCAGGCGTGATCAGGAGCGCCCGGCGCATGGTCATCGTCAACGCGTGGTCGACCACCACCACCGCGAAGAACACCGCGAACACCGTGGACAGCGCCCCGACCCCGATCAGGCCATCCCGGAACGCGAGGCCGGCGAACTGGCACAGCATTCCCACGAAGCACACGAGCATCAGCTCGCCACATATCCCCGGCCCCCGCCTGAGCCTGATCTCGATCCCGGTGCCGCCCTCCATGGGCCGGATCCGGCGCTGCGCGCGGCGGTCGCCGAGGCGGACGCCCTTCATCATCTGCACGCAGACGGCCAGCAGGACGAACATCACTCCGCAGGTGACTCCGATCAGGTACGGCCCGTTCTCACCGTCGTCAGCGACCAGGAGCCCGACGCACAGCAGGAGACCGAACAGCAGGTTGGCGAGGCTGAGCAGCGACCAACCCACCCTGCGCGCCCTCGCTTTCCAGGGCGACCCCAGATCCTCGTCCACGACCACGCGTAGACCCTATGGGCCGTACGCCGCAGCGGCTCGAAGACGGTGGCCGCGGGGGCGAACGAATTTTCGTTCGCCTGATGACGCGCCCCGGGGCCGCCTCACTGCGTTCGTGGGCGCGACCGGTACGCCCTGATGGAGGCCGCGGCCTCGTCGGCGGTGATGTCTCCGATGAGGACCCGAAGAGTGAGGCCGTCGGAGAGCGCGAGCAGCTCGATGGCGCGCGCACGTGCCTCGGCCTCGTCGAGACCGTCAGCCTCATGGATGTGGCGAGAGCGTCCTTGGTACCGAACTAGTGCTGGACGCGACCCATCGAGACCGAGGACGCCGGGGCGCGCAGGAAGCGTCGGCGCTGGCCGGCCGTCCTGATCACCGCCATCGCGGTCGTCTCGACCGGGTGTCTGGCGATGGTGCTCGGCACGAGCGGGCCGGGCGTCGGCCACTTTCGCACACCGGAAGGGCGGCAGGTCGACCCGGAGGACCCGATGGCCCGGATGATCGCTGCCGGCACGACCCACTTCGACTCCGGCAGCCTGCCGACACCCTCGCGGCTGAGCGACGAGCAGATGCGCGCACTGACGATGCCGGTGTACGTCGTCATCGCGAGCGACAAGTCCCTGGCCGGCGGCGAGGACGCGGCCGAGAAGGCCGAGCTGATCCGCACCGCGACCGTCAAGGTCTGGCCGGAGACGACCCACTCGCTGCCCATGCAGGTCGCCCCCGAGCTCGACGCCGAGCTCGAGAGGTTCTGGGCAGACGTACCTCGACGATGAACTTCATCGTCCAGCCGGGTCGTACTACGCCCAGACGCCGACGTACTCGATGAGCACCCTGAGTCCGCCGTTGAACTGGGCCGTGTTCGTGATCGCGTTGATGATGCGTACGACCCAGAAGACCGCCAGCGTGTAGCCGATCCCGAGCGCGATTCCCGAGGCGGCGGCACTGGTTCCGGCCGCTTTCGCCCGGCTCACGCCGACATGGCCGAGGACGACCGCGAGGGCGATCGGGACGATCGAGGCGATGAGCAGAAGCCCCAGGACGAGCCAGACGACCGAGCGGTCCTCCATGTTGTAGAAGGAGTTGTAGTAGCCCTGGCTGACCTTCGGGATGCCCACGATCACCCGCACCAGGGCGACGATCACCAGCGTTCCCGCTCCGAGCCCCAGCCCGGCAAGCCCGAGCCATCCTCCGCTTCGCGAAGCGCCCGCAGGTGCCGGCCGGCTTGGCGCCGGCCATGCCGGTCCTGCCGCCCCCGCCGCTGCCGCGTCGTTCGGTTGTGACATCGCGCCCTTCTTTCCATCGGAGTCGGAACGAGCTCGCCCCGGAGCGACGGGCGCCGTCCTACGACGCGACACGCTATCCCAGACAACGGGGGTCGCCGATGAGATCCGCGCGGATCCAGCGAGGCGGGCGCCGGGTCGAGAGCCCACGAGATTTTCGGCGATTTGTGTTTGAAACCCGAAATCTGGGGTAGGAGATAGTTACCAATCGCTCCGAACGTCTTGGGGGACCTCTCGTGAACATCGAAATCGTCGCGCCGCAGGTCAAGACCGCGGCCCGTTCCATCGGGACCGCGGCTGACGCTGTCGCCGGCCTCGATCTCGAAGGCCCGATGGGCAAGGTCGCCTCCGCGCTTCCGGGAAGCACCGTCGTTGGCGCCGCGAACGGCCTCAAGGCCGAGTGGAAGAGCGACAAGGACAAGTGGGTCAAGGACGCGCGTGACCACAAGCAGGCAACCATCGCCGCCGCCGACGCGATCGTTGAGGCCGACACCATCACAGCGCAAGCCGCGAAGAACCAGCGCGAGACCATGGGGTACTACTGATGACTGTCACCTACGACAAGCTGCAGAGCTGGAAGCCTGAACAACTCGACGCCGCTGCCGACGACCTCAACACGGCACGCAAGAAGCTGTTGGATCAGCAGGACGAGATGGATGCGGGCAAGGTCCCCGACACCTGGATCGGCCAGTCCGCCACGGCCGCGGAGAACCGCCACCGTCGCCTGGTCGCCTCGCTCAACGACATGGCAGCTCCCCTGTCCCAGGTCATCAATGCTCTCGATGAGGCATCCGCCTCTATCAAGAAAGCCAAGGACAACGCCGAGGCGGCGTACAACACGGCGATCGGGAAGGGGTGGAAGGTCACCTTTTCCGGCGCGACCGTGCAGATCTCGGACCCGACCCCGGACGAGGAGGACCCCGACAAAGACAACGGGACGATGGACAACCTCGCTGATGACATCGCTCGCGCGCTCGGCGATGCCGAGGCCGCTGAGAGCAGCTTGACTTCCGTCCTCAACTCCGCCAAGAAGGGTGACTACGACGGCGGCGATGGCTCCATCGAAGACGCCAGCCTCCCACCTGAACTGCGCAATCTCTCCACCGACCAACTCGTCAAGAAGATGCTCGAGGACCCGGACAAGTACGACGGTTACGTCGACGCGCTCTCGACCTATCAGCAGCAGGAGCTGGGGCGGGCACTCGCCGATGCCACCTCGGCGATATCTGACCCGAACGACACCAGCCTCTACATCGATGGCGACTGGAAATTCGATCCGGATAAGGTCGCCAAACTCAATGCGATGTTCGAGTCGTACGGCGAGCATCCCGTCGTGTCGACGGCGTTCCTCAATGACCTCGGGCCCGAGGGACTTCTCAGCCTCAACGGGTACGTCGCTCGCATGCAGGACGACGACAACTTCCCCGACTCCAACGGCGCATACCACAACACCATCAACGAAGATCTCACCAAACAGATCGGTCTGCTTCAGAAGAACCTCGGCGAGACACTCTCCGCCGGCACCGAGGGCCTCACCAAGGACGGCCAGAGCGGCACCGACACGCGCGTCTCCTCTGAGTGGGTCTCACAGCTCGTCGCAAAGGGTGACGACGTCGTGTCCGTGGGCTATCAAGGCATCGATGGCAGCGCCCCGAACAAGGCCTACGGCTACCAGGTTCTGGCCCCGCTTCTGCGATCCGCCGACAGCGGATATCTCCTCAACGAGGTCGGCGACGGAATGCTCGACTTCGAGACGAGATTCGCCCGCGACAACGGTGGCGCATCACCCTGGAACTTCCCGATCACGGACGAGGATGGCCGGATCGTCGGAGGTAACAACATGGGAGCCCTTACCAACGGCCCGGATGTCAACCAGCTCGAGGGCACCCGGCTCGACTGGACCGGCGGCTCCGGAGAGGAGGACACGGCCGGCTGGGACCCCATGGGAGCCCTCCTCGACGGCTTCTCCAACAACCCCGACGCCGCGCGGGACTTCTTCGACGGTCCCAACGTCAACGCCGGGGAAGGGAACACACGCCGAGTCGACTACCTCCTCACCGATCGCACCTGGCCTTCGGACGAGATCGCCTGGCAGGGCCGGCCTATGGACCATCCCATCGGCGAAGGCCCGACGGGCACATCGGCACTCGGAGACGCGCTCAAGGCCGCGACCATGGACGACTCCGTCGACGATGGCGACCGTAAGCAGATCGGCCACCTTCTCGACGACATTGTGACGTCGACGGCGCAGGACAACTCGTTGGCCCAGGACTCCGCTCACAAGACCGAGAACCCGGGGTCGGTGGATGCAATCCGTCCGGAACTGCGCGATGACCTAGGCGAAGTCTTCGGATTCCATGCCGAGACGATGCACGAGTCGATGTCGAGCGCGAGGGAGATCAGCGGCGACGGGTCGTTCGGCCCGTACGGTGCGACATATTCCGAGGGCGACATGCGCCGATTCCTCCTCGATCTCGGGAAGGACCCGGAGGCCTACGAGACCGTGCGTCACGCTGAATACGCCGAGACACAGCGCCAACTCACCGCCGATCTCAATGACGGCAAGGCAGACCTCGACCGCCTAGTCAACGAACACACGGGCGGCATGAGCGACATTCTCGGCGCCCTCGACTACGGCGCGAACAAGGCCGATATTCTTGACACCCTAACTGCCGACAAGGAACACAACGACGACGTGTCGAAGAAGGCGGGCATCGCTCGCGAGATCGCAGGCTTGATCCCCACAGATGTCGCCAGCAAGACGGTGCCGGGAGCCGGATGGGCACTCGACAAGGGGGTCAGCTCTGCGATCGATGCATGGGAGCAGGCGAATCTCCACGACCGCACAGGCCAGACCACTTACGATATGGGCGAGCTGATCGAGGCACGCAAAGCGATGGCAAAGAGCTACATCGCAGAGATACTCGCGGAGAACGGCATCCCCGACGGAGAAGTTCCGGGCCTCATCGAGGGCGTGGAAACCCAGTACCAGTCCGGGTACGACGAGGCGCACAAGTTGGTGAATCCTGCATGAGATCACCGACGGCCATCGCCAGCGCAATCGCTCTTGCCCTTGTAGTCGCCTTGGGCGGATGTGGCGGCGCGGACAAAAAGTCTGAGACTCTCAGCCCGTCCGTTCGTGAAGACCTCGCGAAAGACGACTCACCTGAGACACTAGGCCGGTTGGCGACCTACCTGCAGGAGCATCCTGATGCGGAGATCGACGCCGACCTCATTGACGAAGCCGCGGACTTATTGGTTCAGAGCATGCCCGCTGTCCGAGAGACCATTGCAGATTCGGGAAGTCCATCGAGTCTTGATACTGATCCAGGTGGTCTGCTTCGCGTAGCGCTCCAGGTCGCCGACGACGAGGCTGAGGCCAAGGCTGTTCTGAACGCGGTCACCGCGTCGGCGATCGACGAAACCGAGAAGGCCACGGCAGCGTATGTCACGACCCCGTCCACCAGCGCCCGACTCGACGCCTCTCTCGCAGACAGCATGGTGGCCTCAGGAGCGCTTGCGACGGCGCTGGGTGTGGACTCCTACGAAACGCCCGCTGACCTGACAGACGTTCTGGCGTACCTCGTCGACGGAACGGAACCGTCAGACCTGGCTCCTGGTGTGCCTCTCGCGATTCGGACCATCGTCGCTGCGAACTATCTCCATGCACCGGAGGAATCACTATCCAGCGCGCTCGCCGGTCGCCCTCGTTTCGACCAGCCCGGCGTCGTAGACGAAATCCCGAAGTGGACCGACTCGACGACGTCCCCGATCCCAGCAGCGAATCTCCCCGGAACCGCTGAGGCGCTTGAGACGAGCTGGGGCGCGGGAGAGGATCTGGCGAACGCTGCCCGACAGTGACACGAACGAGTACTTCGTTGGCCCATATGGGCCTCGGCGCCAGAGCACTCGTCGCTGACCCTCCACATCGCCAAGGCGAATGCGAGTCGGCTGCCAATCCACATCGGCCATCACCAAAGACCAGGTCGCAAAGGTGGCCGGGGGCCAAGAAGAGCAGCGACAAGAACGCCGAGTAAGTCCCACCCAGCGGCGCTGGTACGACGGTTGAGGCCTTCGTACCAGCGCCGCCGGCATTTCTGCCGGCGATAAGGGCTTGCGCCGGAGCCACTACTCAGCGCTACTATGTACTGGTAGTCAGCAACACTGAGTAGTGGAGGAGGTGCTCGATGGGCAAGCAGATGACCGAGATGCTCAAGGGGACGCTCGAGGGAATCGTGCTGGCGTTCCTGACCGGCAACCCGGCGTACGGGTATGAGATCACCGCCTGGCTGCGGAGCCAGGGGTTCACCGACATCGCCGAGGGCACGGTCTACGCGCTGCTGGTCCGGATCGAGAAGAACGGACTGGTGGACGTCGAGAAGCGGCCGAGCGAGAAGGGGCCGCCGCGCAAGGTCTACTCGCTCAACGCAGATGGCGAGAAGCACCTCGAAGAGTTCTGGACCACCTGGGGGTTCCTGGCCGAACGGCTCGAGAACCTCCGTACCGAAGGGAAGTAAGAGATGTCCATCCGATCAATGTTCGAAGCCGTCGTCGGCGAGCTCGGACTGAAGAAGCGCTGGCGGCAGCTCAAGGCCCGCAAGCAGCAGCTCCCTGAGAACCACCGCAAGGCGCACGACGCGGTCGAGCGCTACCTGATGTACTCCGCCGGCATCTCCGACGGCGCGATCGTGACGGCGATGGCCGAAGACCTCCTCGAGCTCTTCGAGCAGGGTGCCGCCGACGGCACCCCGGTCAGCGCGATCGTCGGCGACAACCCGGTCGAGTTCGCCGAGGAGTTCGCCAGCAACTACTCCGAGGGCGCCTGGATCAAGAAGGAGCGCGCCCGGCTCGAGGACGCCATCAACTCGATCACGGACGGTGATCTCGACAAGCTCGATCACCGGAAGGAGGAGTCATGAGCGCGACAGCTGCCATCTCCGTACGAGGACTGGAGAAGTCCTACAAAGGTGGACCTCGACAGGCTCGATCACCGGTTCTGAAGGGTGTCGACTTCGAGGTGGCGCGGGGCAGCATCTTCGCGCTGCTCGGGTCGAACGGAGCCGGAAAGACCACGGTCGTACGCATCCTCTCGACGCTCCTGAAGCCTGATGCCGGCACGGCGCTGGTCGAGGGTGCCTCAGCCGTCGACGATGCGCAGCAAGTGCGGGAGGCGATCTCGCTGACCGGCCAGTTCGCGGCGGTCGACGAGATCCTGACCGGGCGGGAGAACCTGGTCCTGGTCGCGAAGCTGCGGCATCTCCCCTCCCCCGGTGACGTGGCCGACGGGCTGCTGAAGCGCTTCGACCTGGTCGAGGCGGGCGCCCGAAAGGTCGCGACCTACTCCGGCGGCATGCGGAGGCGGCTGGACATCGCGATGTCACTGATCGGCTCGCCGTCGGTGATCTTCCTCGACGAGCCGACCACCGGACTGGACCCGGAGTCGCGCATCGAGGTGTGGCGGGTCGTTCGTGAGCTGACCGCGCAGGGCACGACCGTCCTGCTCACCACGCAGTACCTGGAAGAGGCCGAGCAGCTCGCCGACCGGATCGCCATCCTGCACGGCGGGACGATCATCGCCAACGGAACCCTCGCCGAGCTCAAGGCGATGCTGCCGCCGGCGAAGGTCGAGTACGTCGAGAAGCAGCCGTCGCTGGAAGAGATCTTTCTTTCGCTCACCGGCTCCACCAAGGGAGGACAGTCATGACCAAGCACGCTTTCGCCGATGCCGGCACCCTGCTGGGGCGCTCGCTACGGCACATCACCCGCAGCCCGGACACGATCATCACCACTGCGCTCACCCCGATCGCGATGATGCTGCTCTTCGTCTACGTGCTGGGCGGCGCGATCCGGACCGGCACCGACAACTACGTCAACTACGTGCTGCCGGGGATCATGATCATGGCGATCGCCTCGGGGATCGCGTACACCGCCCTTCGGCTCTTCACCGACATGAAGAGCGGGATCTTCGAGCGGTTCCAGTCGATGCCGATCGCCCGCTCCGCGGTGCTGTGGGCGCACGTCGGGACCTCGATGGTGGCCAACATGCTGACCATGGTGATCATCCTGGGCGTCGCGTTCGTGATGGGGTTCCGCACCTCGGCGGACCTGGGCGCCTGGCTCGCGGTCACCGGGATCCTGGCGCTGCTCACCCTGGCGCTGACCTGGCTCGCGGTCATCCCCGGCCTGGCGGCACAGACCATGGAGGGGGCCACCGGGTTCTCCTACCCGCTGATCTTCCTGCCGTTCATCAGCTCGGCGTTCGCGCCGACGGAGACGATGCCCGGCCCGGTGCGCGCCTTCGCCGAGAACCAGCCGGTCACCTCGATCGTCAACACCATCCAGGCACTCTTCGCGGGGCAGCCGGTCGGTGACGACATCTGGGTCGCGCTGGCCTGGTGCGTGGGCATCCTGGTCGTCTCGTACGTCGCCGCGATGGCCGTCTACCGGCGCAAGATCAGTTGACGGATTCGAGCACGGTGAAGAGCCGATCTACCCCTTCCGGTGGTAGGTCGGCTGCTCGCCGTTCTCGACACCGCTCCTGAGATTGCCCCGGTAGAAGCCCGTCCGCAGCTCGTAGGTGTATTCGGTGAGCTCTGGCATGCCGACGCCGGCGGCGTACTCGATCTCGGCGTCCACGTCGTAGGGAACCCGGACCCACTGGATGCCGAACGGAGCCTCCTGGTCGCTGTCCAGCACGCCCTCGAGAATCACGTAGACCGGGGTCGGGTCGCTCATGCAGTTGCCGACGCTGCCGGTGTTGAAGACGGTGCGGCGATCCCGGTCGGTCTCGTAGTAGGGGTCGTGGGTGTCGGCGTAGCCGACGATGTCGGGCTCGGGCACGTCGAGACCGGTCGCCTCGGTGTTCCGGAACAGCCCCAGGAACTCTTGCTCGTCGTGGTCGAACCTGACCCGTCGGTGGACGGTCTCCTCCGAGGCGTGGAAGAGCCTGATCCGGCGGCCGCTGAGGGTGAAGTCGTGAGAGAACGGGAGGGTACGCAGCCACTCGGCCTGCTCCCACGCCTGCAGCCGCCACCACATCAGCCCGACCGACTCGCGGCCGAAGTCGGGCTGCGGAGCCAGCAGGAAGTCCTCCCAGTTGCCGAGGAGGTTGACCTCGCATCTCTCCCTGCAGATCTCGGCGACCTCGCGCCCTCGCGGTCCCTTGCCGATGTAGTCGCCGAGGTTGAAGATCCTGGTGATCCCTCTCGCCTCGATGTCGGCGAGGGCTGCTTCGAGGGCGGTGAGATTGCCGTGCACGTCCGAGATCAGCGCGATCCGCTCTGGGGTCATGGGCCGAAGGCTAGAACACCGGTGGTCGAGCTTGTCGAGACCTTCCCCCGAAGCAGGGGCCCCGAAGCCCTAGGCTGTTCCGGGTGAGGATTCTGGTGACCGGTGGGGTGCGGTCGGGGAAGTCGCGGCATGCCGAGTCGCTGCTCGCGGCCGCGCCGTCGGTGGCCTACGTCGCGCCGGGGCCGACGCTCGAGGAGGAGCCGGATCCGGACTGGGCCGCCCGGCTGGCCTCGCATCGGGTCAGGCGGCCGGGCCGGTGGCGTACGGTCGAGTCGCGGGATCTGGCCGGCGCGCTGAGCGCGGAGCTGACCGCGGGCGACGCGGTGATCGTCGACTGCCTGGGCACCTGGCTCACCGCCGTCATGGACGCCCGCGGCCTGTGGGAGGCCACCTCGGAGGAGGCGACCGCGGTCGTCTCGGCATTGGTCGATGACGCGGCAGCGGTGCTCGAGCAGCAGCGCGGCGATGTGGTTCTGGTGACCAACGAGGTCGGCCTCGGGGTCGTGCCGGCCCATCGCTCGGGCCGCCTCTTCCGGGACCTGCTCGGGCTGGTCAACCAACGGCTGGCCGCGGTCTGCGACGAGGTACATCTCGTCATCGCCGGGCGAGTCCTGAAGCTCTGACCTCCCCCCGCTGGTCGAGCCGCCGGAGCCGCTAGGCGGAGGCGTCTCGAGACCAACACAGTCCCATCTGCGATCGAGGTGACCGTGTTGGCCTCGACCTGCGGGACGCGTCACGGCATGTCAGGCCAGGGTGACGAGCACTGCTGCCAGTGCGGCTTCGACGGCTGCGCCGAAGACGTCGCCGGTCACTCCCCCGAACCGCCGGACCGCCCGCAGGATGATCGCGCCGGCGACGGCCGCGGCAACGGCGACTGCGAGGGCTCCTCGCCACCACGGCAGGCCCGCCCAGGCACCGGTGCCGGCGAGCGCAGCGGCGACGACGGTCCAGACGACCACCGTGACGAGGGGCGGCACGGTCTGGGTGAACGTACGCCCCAGCCCGTCCTCGCGCGCCGGCCTGATGCCGCGGGTGCAGCACAGGGACAGCGCCGCGCGCGAGGCACAGACGGCGACGAGGACGAGGACGGCCAGGCGTACGCCACCCTCGCCCGCCAGCACCGAGGTCAGCCCGGCCACCTGGAGGCCGAGGACGAGGACGATCGCGGTGACGCCGGCGGGGCCGGAGGTGCCGGTCTTCATCACCTGAAGTGAGCGCTCGCGGTCGTAGGAGGCGGCCATCCCGTCGACCGTGTCGGCCAGACCGTCGAGGTGGAGCGCTCGGTTGCCGACGACCACGACGCCGATCGCGAGCAGGGCGGTGACCAGGTGCGGCAGTCCGGCGAGTTGCCCCACGAGTGCGACAGCGGCAGCACCTAGCGCGAGCGGAAGCGAGGCCAGCGGCGCCAGCACCATCGCCACCCCGGCGCGGCGCCGGTCGACGTGCTCAGGAGGCGGCACGGGCATCGCGGTCAGCGTGCCGACCGCGAGACGCCAGGCGTCCCGCACGAGCATCAGGCAGGGTCTCCCGGTGCGAGCTCGGAGAGCAGGGCGACGTCACGCAGCAGGGCGACAGCGCTGCGGACGACCGGCACGGCGGCGACCGCACCGGAGCCCTCGCCGAGCCGAAGGTCGAGGTCGAGCAGCGGCTCCAGACCGAGCTTCTCCAGGGCCAGCGACTGGGCCGGCTCGGTGGAGCGGTGACCGGCGGCGTACCACTTCGCGGCACCGGGCTCGACCCGGTCGGCGGTGAGCGCGCAGGCGACGCTCATCAGGCCGTCGAGGAGGACAGGGACGCCGTTGCGGGCGGCCTCGAGGAGGTAGCCGGTCGTCGCGGCGAGGTCGGCGCTGCCGAGCGCGGCGAGGGTCTCGATCGGATCGTCGGCGCGCTCGCCGGCTCGTGCGAGGGCGGTGGTGATGACGTCGGACTTGGTCCGCATCGCGTCGTCGCCGATGCCGGTCCCACGGCCGGTGACCTCGCTCGCGGGCAGCCCGAGCCCGGCGGCCACCATCGCCGCCGCAGGGGTGGTGTTGCCGATGCCCATGTCACCGCTGATCAGCAGCTGGGCACCGGCGGCGATCTCCTCGCGGGCCACCGCGGCGCCGGCCTCCAGCGCGGCCCGGGTCTCCTCGGCGCTCAAGGCGTCCTCGAGGTGGATCGCACCGCTCGCGCGTCGGATCTTGTGGCGGGTCAACGCCTCCCGGGTCGTCGCGTCGAGATCCTCGAACTCCTCGTCGACACCGAGGTCGAGCACCCTGACCTGGACGCCGTGCGCCTTGGCGAGCGCGCTGACCCCGGCGCGCCCGCTCAGGAACGTACGCACCATCGCGCCCGTGATCGCCGGCGGGAACGCCGAGACCCCGTGCTGCGCGACGCCGTGGTCACCGGCGAAGATCACCAGCCGGACGTTCTCGATCGGTCGCGGCGGCACCTCGCCCTGGCACGCCGCCACCCAGACCGCCAGCTCGCCGAGGCGGCCCAGGGCGCCGGGCGGCGTGGCGAGGGCTCCGAGGCGCTCGGCTGCCTGGTTGCGTACGTTGTCGTCTGGAGTCCGGATCGTCACCTCGGCAAGGTACCCCAAGGGGTTGAGGCCGGTCCCCGCTGGTTGAGCCGCGAGCGCCAGCGAGCGTGTCGAAACCAACACAGTCGCTGTCGCGCTCGAATCGACTGTGTTGGTCTCGACACGCCTCCGCCTAGCGGCTCCGGCGGCTCGACCAGCGGGGCCGGCGCTCGACCAGCGGGGCCGGCGGCTCGACCGACGGGCGGCTACGGGAGAGCGCGGGAGGCGCCCTGGGCGGCGACCTTCAGTGCGGAGACGAGGCGGAGACGGTGGCGCCGCAGGGCGGAGACGACGATGCCGAGGGAGCCGACGACGACGCCGGACGAGTCGGTGATCGGGACTGCGACCGAGCAGGCGCCGAGGGTCATCTCCTCGGCGGTGGTGGCGTACCCCTCGGTGATCACCCGGTCGAGCTGGCGGCGCAGCAGGCCCGGGGTGGTGATGGTGTGGCGGGTGAACGGCTTCAGCGGACCGGACAGCACTCGGCTGCGTACGTCCTCGGGGGCATGGGCCAGAAGCACCTTGCCGACGCCGGTGGAGTACATCGGGAGGCGGGATCCGACCGAGGAGACGATGGGTACGTTGCGGGTGCCGCGGAGCGTCTCGAGGTAGAGGACGTGGTCGTCCTCGCGGACGGCGAGATGGACCGTCTCCAGCGTGGCGCCGTAGAGGTCGTGGAGGAACGGGGCCGCGACCGAGCGGAGGTCGGTGGCGACCGGGGCGAGCAGGCCGGCGTCCCATAGCCGACGGCCGACGGCGTACGTCCCGTCCTCTTCTCGGACCAGAGCACCCCACTCGACCAGCTCGGCGACCAGCCGGTGGGCGGTCGGGAGGGAGAGGTCCGCGCGGGCGGCGAGCTCGCTCAGGGTGAGCCGGCGGTGGGCGGGATCGAAGGCACCGATGAGACCGAGGACCCGGGACGCGACCGTACGGCCTGCACTGCCACCTGCCATTCGACCGCTCACTTTCGCTCACCGGAAGTCCGTGCTTTCATCGTACGCGCCCGCCACCTAGCGTTCGGAACGTGACAGCGCCCACCAAGAAACAGCCAGTCGAGACCCAGGCGGACCTCTCGGCCGAGATCGCCGAGCGCGAGAGGCTCAGCGTCGAGGCGGACGCAGCGGGCCAGCACGTAGGTCAGCCGCTGCTGGACTACCCGCCCTACCGCTCCAGCATCCTGCGCCACCCCACCAAGGACCCGCGCCACGCGGACCCCGAGACCATCGAGCTGTGGTCGCCGTGCTTCGGGCACTCCGACGTCGACCCGCTCGAGGCCGATCTGACCATCGCCGGCAGCAACGAGCCGATCGGCGAGCGGATCACGGTCAGCGGCCGCGTGACCGACGGCGAGGGGCGCCCCGTGCGCAACCAGCTCGTCGAGGTCTGGCAGGCCAACTCCGCCGGCCGCTACATCCACAAGCACGAGCAGCACCCGGCGCCGCTCGACCCCAACTTCACCGGCGTCGGCCGCTGCCTCACCGACGACGAGGGGCGCTACCGCTTCCAGACGATCAAGCCCGGCCCGTACCCGTGGGGCAACCACATCAACGCCTGGCGACCGGCGCACATCCACTTCTCGCTCTTCGGCCGTGCGTTCACGCAGCGCCTGATCACGCAGATGTATTTCCCCAGCGACCCGCTCTTCGCGCTCGACCCGATCTACCAGTCGATCACCTCGCAGAAGGCGCGCGAAGCCCTGGTGGCGTCGTACGACCATGACCTCTCCACCCCGGGATACTCGATGGGCTACAGCTGGGACATCGTCCTGACCGGCCCGAGCCGCACCTGGACCGAGCCCGAGGAGGGCGACCTGTGAGCACCTCAAGGATTCCCACCCCCGGCCAGACCATCGGCCCGTTCTTCGGCTACGCCCTCCCCTACGAGGGTGACGCGGACCTGGTCCCGCCCGGCAGCCCGGGCTCGATCCGGCTGCACGGCTGGGTCTACGACGGCGCCGGGAACCCGATCCCCGACGCGCTGATCGAGATCTGGCAGACCGACGCCGAGGGCAACGTCCCCCAGGCCGAGGGATCGCTGCACCGTGACGGCTGGACCTTCACCGGCTGGGGCCGCGCCGCCACCGACCTGAACGGCCACTACACGTTCTCGACGGTGGTCCCTGGCGCCTCCGAGGAGGGCAAGGCGCCGTCCGCTGCACCTTTTTTTGGGGTCACCGTCTTCGCCCGCGGGCTGCTCGACAAGCTGCACACCCGGATCTACCTGCCCGAGCACGCCGCCAACGCCGGCGACCCCTTGCTGGTGTCGCTGTCCGAGGACGAGCGTGCGACGCTGGTGGCCACTGCGGACGCAACCGGGTTGCGATTCGACATCCACCTCCAGGGCGACCGCGAGACCACTTTTCTCACCTACCGTTGAGGAGTCGAATGTCGCTGCTGTGGCCAGGCGAGGAGCGCGCCGGGGATCTCTTCTCCGAAGCGGCCTACCTCGCCGCGATGGTGCGGGTCGAGGAGGCCTGGCTGGCCGCGACGGTCTCCGCCGGGATCGCCCCGGAGGAAGCGCGTACGCCGCTGGCCGGCCTGGTCTCACCGGACGACGTCCCGGCGCTGGCTGACGGTGCCGAGGCCGGGGGCAACCCGGTCATCGGGCTCGTGAAACTGCTGCGCGGCCGCCTCGAGGGCGAGCCCGCGCGCTGGCTCCACAAGGGGCTGACCAGCCAGGACGTGGTGGACACCGCGATCGTGCTCTGCCTGGCCGATGTGCTCGACCGGGTCGAGGAAGAGCTCGCCGCGCAGGCCGCCTCACTGGTCGGTCTCGCGCGGGAGCATCGCGCCACCGTGATGGCCGGTCGCACCCTGACCCAGCACGCGGTGCCGATCACCTTCGGCCTCAAGGCGGCGACCTGGCTCTCCGGCCTGACCGACGCCGCCGAGGCTCTCCGACGCGCGCGGACGTCCCTGCCCGCCCAGGTCGGTGGCGCCGCCGGCACCCTGGCGGCGGTCGTCGGGATGGCCCGGCTCCGTGGTCTCGGCGAACCCGTCGCCGCCGCGGAGACCGCTGCCGCCACCACGGCGACCACCCTCGGGCTGACCCCGCGGGCGCCGTGGCACACCAACCGCGCCCCGCTGACCGCGGCCGCCGACGCGCTGGTCACCGCCGCCGACGCCTGGGGCCGGATCGCCGGCGACATCACCCTGCTCACCCGCCCGGAGATCGGCGAGCTCGCCGAACCGGCCGGAGAGGGACGCGGCGGCTCCTCGACCATGCCGCACAAGTCCAACCCGGTGCTCTCGGTCCTCGTCCGCCGCCACGCCCTCGCCGCTCCCCCGCTGGCCGCGACGCTCCACACCGCCGCGGCGAGCTACGTCGACGAGCGCCCCGACGGCGCCTGGCACGTCGAGTGGGAGGCCCTGGCGACCCTCGCGCGCCGCAGCGTCGTGGCCGCCTCGCAGACCACCGAGCTCCTCGGCGGGCTGCGCGTCGACGCCGCCCGGATGCGCGCCACCGCCGAGGGCGCGGGAGCGGACCTGCTGGCCGAGCAGAGGTCGCTGACCGGGTTCGTGGGTGGCGAGATCCTCGCCGGGTCCGAGGCCGCAGCCGGGCTCGATGACTATCTGGGCGCGGCCGATACCCTCATCGACTCCGCCGTCACCCGCGCCCACGAGATCTGGAAGACCGAACTTCGAAAGGATGGGTCATGACGCCGAGGATCACCCCTGTCGAGCTGGCCGGAGACCCGAGCAAGCCGCTCCTGGTCGTCGGCCCGTCCCTCGGCACCTCAGTGACCGCGCTCTGGGCCGCCACCGCCAAGCTGCTCGCGGACAGCTTCCACGTCATCGGCTGGGAGCTACCGGGCCACGGGCACGGCGCCCCCACCACCGACGCCTTCTCCATGGCTGACCTCGCCGCGGGCGTGCTCGCCTGCGTCGACAGGGTCCTCACCGACCGCGGCGAGCGCCACGGCGCCTTCGCCTACGCCGGCGACTCGGTCGGCGGGGCCGTCGGTCTGCAGCTGCTGCTCGACGCGCCCACCCGGGTGAGTGCCGCCGTGCTCACCAACACCGGCGCCAAGATCGGCGAGCCCGAGGGCTGGAACGACCGCGCCGAGACGGTACGCACCGCCGGCACCGCGTCCCAGATCGCCGGCTCCACCCAGCGCTGGTTCGCCCCCGGTTTCCTCGAGCGGGAGCCCGCCCGAGGCGGCGCGCTGCTCCACTCGCTGCGCGACGCCGACGCGGAGAGCTATGCGCTGGTCTGTGGAGCGCTGGCGGCGTACGACGTCCGCGGGCGGCTCGCCGAGATCGCCGCACCGGTCCTGACTGTCGCGGGAGTCGAGGACGCCCCGACACCGCCGGCCTCGCTCGAGGAGATCGCCGTCGGGGTGCGGAACGGTCGGCTCGTCTCGCTCGACGGCGTCGGTCACCTCGCGCCCGCAGAGGCACCGAACACCGTCGCCACCCTGATCACCTCTCACGTGAGCGCGGCGGACCCTAGCTATGCGGCCGGGATGAACGTACGCCGCCAGGTGCTCGGCGACGCGCACGTCGACCGGGCCACCGCCGCGATCACCGACGTCACCCGCGACTACCAGGATCTCATCACCCGCTACGCCTGGGGCACGATCTGGACCCGCCCCGGCCTGGCTCGTCGCGACCGCTCGATCGCCGTGCTCACCGCCCTGGTCGCCGGACGGCACTTCGAGGAGCTCGAGTTCCACCTCCGTGCCGCTCTCACCAACGGGCTGACCCGCGAGGAGATCATCGAGGTGCTCCTGCAGACCTCGGTCTACGTCGGCGTACCGGCAGCCAACAGCGCCTTCGCCGTCGCCAACCGGGTCCTGAACGACTGATCGCCCCCGCTGGTCGAGCCGCCGGAGCCGCTATGCGACCGAGTGAGGCCGCCCGGCGAGCTTGCTCGTCCGGGCGTGCCGAGCGAGGGAGCACCCGAGCGAAGCGAGG
>NZ_JBEXSD010000073.1:0-24878 GCF_040613495.1 Nocardioides sp. NPDC006273
CGGCCTTCAGGTCACCCGGGTCGACCGCGTGGGCATCCAGGTGCCCACTCGGCCGACGGGAGTGACGTCTCGGCACGCGGGCCCGTAAACGAGGAGGCCGCGGGCGCGCATGGTGGGCTGAGGTTCCGCGCCATGTCTGATCCTCATGGCTCTTTCGATGACGGCCACGACGTCGCGGTGCGGGCCCCGAACCAGTCCCAGCTCGATCCTCAGTGGGCCGCTCGGTCCGCCTCTCGGCCGAGTGGGGTGACCACTGCCGGCTGGATGACGATCATCATGTCCGGGCTGACGCTGGTGCTGATGGGGTTGGCAGCGGTTGGCTTCGCGCTCGCATACGTTGAGCCAGCCACATTCAGCAACACCAGAGTGCCGACGGACGACCGAGGGATGATGCTCGGGATGGCGGTCTACGCCGCTGTGTGTGCCGCATTGAGCTTGATCGCGATTCCACTTGGCGCTCGGGTTCTGGCCGGTTCGAAAGTGGCGCGTGCGCTGTTGAGCGTGGTCGCTGTCCTCGCGGGCCTGGCGTCAGTTCCAGCGGCCGCGGGGATCGTCGGGGTCATACCGCTGAGTCTCATCGCCGGTTCCCTGACCATGCTTCACAGACGCAACGCGAACCAATGGTTCGCGGGTGTGGCTTAGTTCTGCGCACAGGCCGGCCGGGGTGACGCCTCGGCGAATAGTCTCCTCGCATGCGACGTGGCCGGATCATCCTGCTCAACGGGGCGTCGAGCTCGGGGAAGAGCAGCATCGGCCGCGAGCTGCTGCCATTGCTCGAGGACCCTTGGTTCTTCGTCCCGGTCGACGAGATCAGCGGGATGCGGTCGACGGTGCACACGCGCGAGCTCGACCAGACCGAGATCGACGAGATGCTGCGGCGGACCCGGCTCGGCTACCACCGCGCGGTCGTCGCCCTGGCTTCGGTCGGCAACGACGTGATCATGGACTACCCGCTCAGCGAGACCTGGCGTCTCGACGACCTGCTCGAGGTGCTCGACGGCTACGACGTCACCCTCGTCGAGGTCTGGTGCGCACCCGAGGAGCTCGAACGCCGTGAGGCCGCTCGTGGCGACCGTCCCACCGGCCTCGCCCGATCGCAGACGCACGTCTGTTCACGCGGTGCGTACGACCTCCGGGTCGACACCACCGCCGCCACTCCCGCCTCCTGCGCCAAGGAGATCGCCGAGAAGATGCCCACCGTCGAGAGCCCCAAGGCCTTCGACCGCCTCCGGAGCCGAACCCGAGCCGAGACGTCACCCACGTCGGCCGAGTAGTCACTCAGGTCGGCCGAGAAGTCACGTACGTCGGTCTCGGCGGGAATGTCGGCGGGCGGAATGGGCGGAGGTTGGTGGGGATGAGAAAATGGTTCTCAACATGTCTGAAACGAAGCTTCCTCGCCCCGGTCAGGCCACCCTCGCCGGGTGGCTCATCGTGCTCGGCTCCCTGCTCACGGTGGTGGGCGCCTGGGACCAGATCTCCGGCCTGCGCAGCCTGGAGACCCGGGAGCGGGTGGAGGAGGTGCTGGCCGAGCCGCCGCTGGCCGGCTCGGGGATCGGTCTCGACGGCATCCTCGACCTCATGCACATCATGGCGCTGGTCACCGGCGCGATGGCCGCGGCGGCGGTGATCCTCGGCTGGCACGTGCTGCAGCGCAACAAGCAGGCCCGGCTCGCGCTCACGATCATCGCGGCGCCGCTCTTCTTCACCGGGATGTTCGGCGGAGGGTTCTGGTCGACGCTGGCGGCCGTCGCCGTCGTACTCCTGTGGATGTCCCCCACCCGCGACTGGTTCGACGGGGTCTCGCCGGCCAAGCGGGCCCGCGACGGCGGCGGCGACCCCAACCAGAAGTCGTACGTCGCGCCGGCACCGCCGGAGGTCTCGACAAGCTCGACCACCGGGACAAGCTCGACCACCGGGACAAGCTCGACCACCGGGGAGTCGGGATCGTCCACCGGCACGGTCCGACTCTCCGAGAAGCAGCCTCCGCCGTGGACCGGCGGGGTCGCCCAGGCCACCAAGGAAGCGCCCAAGCGCCGCCCGGGCGCGGTGACGGCGGCGGCCGTGCTCACCTGGGTCGGCTCCGGGTTCACCGCGCTGATGATGCTCGCCTCGGCGGTGACGGCGACCGCCAACCCCGACCTGATCCTCGAGCAGGTGCGCAAGCAGGCGGAGAGCGACCCCAGGATGCAAGAGGTCGCCGGTCTCTACACCACCGACGTCATCGTCGCCTCGGCATGGATCGGGGCAGTGCTGGTCGCACTCGTCTGCATCGCCGCGGCCGCGTTCGCCGTCTTCGCGATGCGTCGCCACCCCTGGGCTCGGGTCGCGCTGATGATCTCGGCCGGGGTCTCGGGGCTCTCGCTCCTGCTCTTCGCCCTCGCCTTCCCGCCGGCCGTGGTCCTCTTCGGCGCCGCGGTCGCGACGTTCTCGTTCCTGCTGCGGCCCGAGGTCGCCGCGTGGTTCCGCTCGAGGGGATAAACCAGGGCCGGTGACCCCGCCGGCCGGATAGGCTCCGCGCATGTCAGATCAGTACGGCTCCTTCGACAACCCCTACGGCGGCAAGCCGCCGTTCGAGGGGCAGGAGCCGCCGGCCCAGCCGAGCAGCCAGCCCATCAGCCAGCCCCCGCCCACGCCGTACGCCGCACCGCAGCCGCAGGGATGGGGACATCCTCCGCAGGCGTATGGCCAGTACCCGATGGGTCAGCAGGTCCCGCCGTACCTCCCGCAGTATCCGCAGCCCGACCCCGACAGCCGACCCGGCACGGTGGTCGGGGCCTCGGTCATGACGATCATCGGATCGGTGATCGCGCTGCTGATCGCGGTGTTCATGGTGCCGACGGGGATCGCGGACTACAACGACCCGACGTCCTCGGACAAGGGCGTCACGATGTTCATGATCATCTGGTTCGCCATCTGCGGCGTGCTCAGCCTGGCCGCGATCCCGCTCGGGATCATGCTGCTCTTCCGCTCCAACGTCGCCCGGATCCTGCTCACCGTCGTCGGCTCGGTCGCCGCGCTGCTCTCGCTCTTCACCGTGCTCTACCCGGCGCTGATCATCTCCGCGCTGGTGATGCTGTACGTCGGCAGAGCAGGCGCCTGGTTCGCCCGCCGGAAGCCCGCCGACCCCTGGCAACCGCCGCCCGCGCCGGGCGCAGCACCGCCGACCCACCAGCAGTTCTGACCGGGACGCCCGGACCCACGGGCATTTGCAACTGACCTGCGAAAGTTCAACATCTTCTTGACGAAGATCTCCGAGGGCTCTACTTTCGACGTGGCGCATGTCACATTCCCTCTCCCGGAGGTCCCCCATGTCCCGTGTCCATCCATCCCTGAGCATGCTCGGCTCGGCGGTCGGTCTGTCGGTTGTCGCCGCACTCCTCGGCACCGGCTCCGCCGTCGCTGCCGAAGCTGCCGATCTGCCACCACAAGAGCCCGGCGTCACCCTCCGCACCTACGACATGGGCCGGCCCATCGCGGAGCTGTGCACCCTGCGCGCGGGCCAGACGCCCAACGTCGACAAGCTCACCCCGGTCATCGACTACGACAGTCCAGCCGACTTCGGCCTCGGTGACCGGTTCATCTCGCACGCCCTGGCCAACCTGCACATCGACGCTGCCGGGACGTACGACTTCCGGCTGATCAGCGACGACGGCTCCCGACTGGTCATCGACGGCGAAGAGGTCATCGACCACGACGGCCTCCACGGTGAGACCCCCAAGGACGGCTCGGTCGCCCTGACCGAGGGCTACCACGACCTGCGTGTGGAGCACTTCGAGGACGGCGGCGGCGAGGTGCTGCGTCTGCAGTGGCGCCCGCCGGGTGCCACGGACTTCGCGCTGGTGCCGACCGAGGTCCTGAGCACCGAGGCAGGAGTGGTGCGGGTGACCGCACCGGGCACGAAGTACTGCGAGGGGCAGGACGACTCCGCCGGTGACGGCATGCCCCTGGACAGCGTCCACCCGGCGTACGACCTGACCGACCTGCGCCCGGACGGCTTCGAGCCGATGGTGTCCGCGCTGGACTGGGCGACCGATGGCAGGCTCGCGGTGGTGACCGCCGGATCGGTGAGTCCGTCGGGCTGGGTGGAGGACCCCGAGCCTGGCGAGATCTTCCTCCTCAGCAACCCCCGCACCGCCGGCGGGCCCGAGGATGTCACGGTGGAGAAGGTCGCGACCGACCTGTTCAACCCGATGGGCGTCGCCGTCATCGGCGAGTCGATCTTCGTCTCCGAGCGCGATCAGCTCACCGAGCTGACCGACCCCGACGGTGACGGCTTCTACGACCAGCACCGGAAGGTCGCGGAGTGGCCCTTCGGCGAGAACTTCCACGAGTTCGCCTTCGGTCTTCTCCACGACGAGAAGAGCTTCTACGTCAACCTGTCCGTCGCGATCGACAACGGCGGCGCGACCACCGACCCGCAGCCGGCACGCAACCGCGGCACCACGCTGAAGATCGACCGCGGCACCGGTGAGATCACCTACCTCGCCGGCGGGCTGCGTACGCCCAACGGGATGATGCGCGGACCTGACGGCGACCTGTTCGTGATGGACAACCAGGGCGCCTGGCTGCCCAGCTCCAAGCTGGTGCACGTCAAGCCGGGACGGTTCTTCAACCACTACACCAACCCGTCCGGCCCGTTCGACGACGAGCCGGTCACCGGACCGGCGCTGTGGGTGCCGCAGAACGAGATCGGCAACTCTCCGAGCAGCCCCATGATGCTGGAGAAGGGTGCGTACGCCGGGCAGATGCTCTTCGGCGACGTCACCTACGGCGGGTTGCAGCGAGGCTTCCTGGAGAAGGTCGAGGGCGAGTACCAGGGCGCGGTCTTCCGCTACTCCGCAGGCCTCGAGGCGGGCGTGAACCGCACCCTCCTCGGTCCCGACGGATCGATCTACGTCGGCGGCATCGGCGAGGCCGGCAACTGGAGCGAGCCCGGGAAGCTCCGCTACGGACTGCAGCGGATGAGCCCCGCCGACGGCTCGGCCTTCGACATGCACGAGATGCGCGCCACCAGGAACGGCTTCGAGATCCGCTACACCCAGGCGCTGTCCCAGGAGACGGTCGACAAGATCGCCGCGGACCCGAACGCCGCGTTCCGGATGACCCACTGGCGCTACGCGCCGCGTCCGACGTACGGCGGTCCGAAGATCGACGAGCGACCGCTGTACGTCTCCGGGGCTCAGGTCTCCGCCGACCGCACCAAGGTGACGCTCACCGTCGACGGCCGCGAGGAGGGCCGCGTCGTGCACCTGCGCTCGCCGCGCCCGTTCACCGGCGTGAACGGCGAGGAGCTGTGGAACACCGAGGCCTGGTACACCCTGAACGAGATCCCGGGGTACACCTCGCCGGCCGATCGCAACTACCTCGAGGCAGAGCAGGCGACCCTGCGTGGCAGCGCCGACGTCGCGGTCGAGCACAACGGCTACTCCGGCTCCGGTTTCGTGGCAGGCTTCGGCAACGTCGGCGCCTCGGTCACCTTCGACGCGAAGGTCGGTCGCGCCGGGACGTACCCGGTCCGGCTCCGCTACGCCAACGGCCCACACCCGGCGCCCGGCACCAAGCGGGTCTCGGTCTACCTCAACGGCACCGAGCTCAAACCGTGGGCCCTGGAGTCCACCGGCGACTGGCAGACCTGGGACACCGTGACCCGGCCGATGAGGCTGAAGTCCGGGGTCAACCGGATCACCCTGAGATACGACGAGGGCGACGAGGGCAACGTCAACCTCGACGTCCTCAAGGTCGGCGGCGGAGACGACATCTGTACGCCGCAGCGACCCGCTCCGGGCTACCAGTCGCTCTTCGACGGCACCTTGGCCTCCCTGGCGTCGTGGCGGATGGCCGGTCCAGGATCGTTCGGCCGGCAGGACGACTGCTCGCTGCGTACGACCAACGGCCTGGGCCTGCTGTGGTACGCCGAGCAGGAGTTCAGCGAGTACAGCCTGAAGCTGGGCTGGAAGCTGGTCCGCGATGACAACGGCGGCGTCTTCATCGGCTTCCCCAACCCCGGCAACGACCCGTGGATCGCGGTCAACCAGGGCTATGAGGTCCAGATCGACGCCAGCGACGACCCGGACCGCACCACCGGTGCCATCTACACGTTCCAGGGAGCCGACCCGGAGGCCGTCGCCGCCGCTCTCGAGCCGGTCGGGTCGTGGAACTCCTACGACATCCGCGTCGAGGGGTCGACCGTGAAGATCTTCCTCAACGGGAAGCTGGTGAACGACTTCACCAGCACCGATCCCGCCCGCGACCTGGCTGGGTTCGTGGGTATGCAGAACCACGGCGGTGGCGAGACCGTCTACTACCGCGACGTCCAGGTGAAGGAGCTCACCGACTGACGCCGATCCCGGCAGCGGGGTCAGGAGACGAGAGAGTCGTCCTTGGCCCCGTTGTCGGATCCGCGACGATCTCGGACACGATCCGGCCGACCCGCCAGCAGATGTAGCTCGCATTGGCGGAGGCTCTAACCTAGCCCCGTGACTGCACCCACACCGCCAGACGCGAGTCTCGCTGCCGACATCGACGCCTGCTGCCGTCTGACCGGGGAGTTCGTGCTCCGTTCCGGTCAGGTGGCCAACGAGTACTTCGACAAGTACCTCTTCGAGGCCCAACCAGACCTCCTGGAGCGGGTCGCGGCCCAGATGGTCGACCTGCTGCCCGAGGGCACCGAGCTGCTCGGCGGCCTGGAGATGGGCGGCATCCCGATCGCCACCATGGTCTCGGCGAAGACCGGTCTCCCGGCGCTGTTCGTCCGGAAGACGGCGAAGGAGTACGGCACCATGAAGCTCGCCGAGGGCCCGGACGTGGCCGGCAAGCGGGTGACCCTGATCGAGGACGTCATCACCACCGGCGGCGCGGTGCGCAACGCCACCGTGGCGCTGCGTGAGTTCGGCGCGACGGTGGAGACGGTGGTCTGCGCGATCGACCGCAGCCCCGCCGACGTGAACCCGCTGGCCGACGTCGGCCTCGAGGTCCGCCCGGTGCTCACCAAGGCCGACCTGGACGCGGTGAGCGTGCGATGACGGAGTCCGCTGTGGTGCCTGAGACCGAGCCCGTACACCGCTCCAAGATGCTGCTGCCGATCGACCTGCTCCGCGGGTTCCTGATCGGGATGGCCGAGCTCGTTCCCGGTGTCTCCGGAGGCACCGTCGCGCTGGTGACCGGTGTCTACGACGAGCTGATCGACTCCGCCTCCCACGCGATCTCTTCGGTGAAGCGCCTGGTTCTCGGCCCGGACCGCTTGGCCGGCTTCTCCCAGGAGATCCGGCGCACCGACTGGTGGCTGATCGGCCCCGTGCTCGTCGGGATGGCGGCCGCCGTGCTGACCGTGGCCGGAGTGATGGAGGCGTTCGTCACCGGCCATCCCGAGCAGGCGCGCGGCCTCTTCTTCGGGATGGTGCTGGTGAGCCTCGCCGTTCCGCTGCTGATGCTCCCCGCGCGGGTCAAGGGCAACCGCGTCCTCGATGTCGTGACCGTCGCTGTCGCCGCGGTCGTCGCGTTCGTGCTCACCGGGCTGGCAGGTGGAGGAGCGACGTCCGAGCCGGCGGCCATCGTCGTCTTCCTGGCGGCCGCGGTTGCCATCTGCGCGCTCGTCGTCCCCGGCGTCTCCGGCTCCTTCTTCCTGCTCGCGGTCGGCCTCTACACCACCACCCTCGACGCGGTGCACGAGCGCGACCTCGGCTACATCGCCGTCTTCGGCGCCGGGGCGATCGTCGGTCTGGCCTCGTTCGTGCAGCTGCTGAAGTATCTCCTCCACAACCATCGCCGGATCACCCTGCTGGTGATGACGGGCCTCATGCTCGGGTCGCTGCGGGCGCTGTGGCCGTGGCAGTCGGCGGCCGAGTCGGCCGCGGAGGACGCGCACGGCCCGGGTGCGCTGATCGCGCCGTACGCTCCCGTCGCCGGCCCGGTCCTCCTCATGCTCGTCGGTGCTGCCATCGTCGCCGTGCTGGTCTGGGTCGAGTTCCGGGGGAAGTCGGCAGAATGAGGACCGCGCGCCGCTTGCACGGCATCCCGCCGACCATCTTCAGCGAGATGTCGGCGCTTGCCGCTGCCAGCGGCGCGCTGAATCTCGGACAGGGGTTCCCCGATGTCGACGGGGCTCCCGAGATCATCGAGGAGGCCGTCTCCGCGCTGCGGAGCGGTCGCAACCAGTACGCCCCGGGTCCCGGCATCCCGGCACTGCGACAGGCGGTCGCAGCCCACCAGGAGCGTCACTACGGCATGGCCTTCGACCCCGCACGCGAGGTCGCGGTGACCACCGGCGCGACCGAGGGCATCGCGGCGGCGATCCTCGCCCTGGTCGACCTGGGCGACGAGGTGATCCTCGTGGAGCCCTACTACGACAGCTACCCGGCCATGGTGCAGTTCGCCGGCGGCGTACGTCGTCCGGTGACCCTCAGCCTGGACCCGGCCGCGCCCGGCGGCAGGCTGCCTCGGGCCGCCCTCGAGGCCCAGGTCTCCTCGAAGTGCAAGGTGCTCCTCCTCAACTCCCCGCACAACCCGACGGGCACCGTGCTCACCCGCGAGGAGCTGGAGACGGTCGCCGCCTTCGCGAGGGACCACGACCTGACGGTGATCTCCGACGAGGTCTACGAGCACCTCACCTTCGACGGGATCCCGCACGTCCCGATCGCCACCCTCCCCGGGATGCGTGAGCGCACTCTGACCCTGTCCAGCATCGGCAAGTCCTACTCGTTCACCGGCTGGAAGATCGGCTGGGCGACCGGTCCCGAGCACCTGGTCCAGGCGCTGCTGGGGGCCAAGCAGTGGCTGACGTTCACCTCCGGAGCGCCGCTGCAGCCGGCCGCCGCGTACGCGCTCGAGCATCTCGACCACTGGCCCCAGGAGCTCGCCCTCGATCTGCAGGGGCGGCGCGACCTCCTCTGCGCCGGGCTGAGGGAGATCGGCCTGGACGTCACGATCCCCGAGGGCACCTACTTCGCCGTCTCCGACGTCACCGACCTCGGCTGGAGCGACGGACTCGAGTTCTGCCGGGCGCTGCCCGAGCGTGCCGGGGTCGTGGCCATCCCGCTGCAGGGGTTCTACGACCCTTCGACAGGCTCAGGACACCGCGGCGACGCCGGCAAGCACCTGGTCCGCTGGACGTTCACCAAGCAGCGGGACGTGATCGAGCAGGCCCTGGAACGACTCGGCGAGGGCCGGCTGGCACGTTAGTGTCCGGCTCGGTTGTCGGCCTCGTCGTCGGCCGGACCGCGTGGACGGACCGGCATCCCGAGGATGTCGCGGTCCGGGTGTCCGTCGTGGTCGACGTCCGCGGCCAGCGCTGAGCTGGTACGCCGACGACGCCACCACTCCACCATCGCGGGGGCCAGCGCGAGAGCGAAGAGCAGCAGGATCAGATAGTCGACGTTGTCGGCCAGCCAGGGCCAGCGGGCCCCGACGAAGAACCCGAACAATGTCACCGCGAGCACCCACAGCACGCCGCCGACGAGGCTCCAGACGTAGAACCGTCGCCGGTCCATGTGGGTGACGCCGGCGATGACGGTGACGTAGGTGCGCACGAACGCGATGAACCGACCGATCACCAGCGCCTTGTTGCCGTGCTTGTTGAAGAACTCACGGGTCTGGTCGATGTGGCGCCGCTTGATGAAACGATTGTTGCTCTCATATAGCCGTGGACCGATCCGGCGGCCGATCTCGTAACCGGTCACGTTGCCGGCGAAGGCAGCCGCGATGAAGAAGAGCATCGCGATCACGATCTCGACGCCGGGCGGTCCGGGGAAGATGTCGATCTTGCCGGTCGCGATGAATATCCCGAGCGCGATCAGCAGACTGTCGCCGGGCAGGAACGGGAAGAAGAGGCCGCACTCGACGAAGATGATGATCAGGCTGATCCAGAAGAGCGGCTCACCGAAGGTGGCCAGCAGAAAGTCTGGACTCATCCACTCCAAACCGGCCATCAGCGGCGCAAAGCTCCCCGCACCCGTCACGGCACCTACGGTACCCATAGGTAACAACTATTGTTGTCGAATACGCTGTCTTGCCGATGAACGAGACGAGACCCTCCGAGGGTGATTCCCGAGCGCCGTACGACCCGATGCCCCACGGGCAGCCGGAGGTCGGCGTGGGCCCGTGGTCAGGTGAATGGCCCGAGGGGGACCACTGGGATCCGGAGCTGCTGGCCGGCGGCGACCGCCGCAACGTGGTCGACCGTTACCGCTACTGGACCCTCGAGGCCATCGTCGCCGACCTCGACCAGCGCCGCCACGGCTTCCACGTCGCGATCGAGAACTGGCAGCACGACTTCAACATCGGCACCATCGTCCGCACCGCCAACGCCTTCCTCGCCGCCGAGGTCCACATCGTCGGCAACCGCCGCTGGAACCGCCGCGGCGCGATGGTCACCGACCGCTACCAGCACGTCCATCACCACCCCGACGTGCCGGCGCTCGCGGCGTACCTCCACGACCGAGACGTACGCCTCCTCGGCATCGACAATCTGCCCGGCTCGCTCCACCTGGAGACCATGCAGCTCCCAGAGAAGGTCTGCTTCCTGTTCGGGCAGGAGGGCCCGGGCCTCTCCGAGCAGGCTCGCGCCAGCGTCGACGGCACCTTCTCGATCGCCCAGTTCGGCTCGACGAGGTCGATCAACGCCTCCGCCGCGGCGGCGATCGCGATGCACTCCTGGGTGGTCCAGCATGCCGACCTGGGCTCCGACGAGGCCTGGCGTGGTTGACCGAAGCGCTTGAACGCATCACTCGAAAGCGTACGATCCCCCGGGGTGTCCGCCCGGGGGATCGACCGTTGTGACTGATCAGCTGTGACTGATCAGCGGATCAGTTGGTGTTCCGCGCGTAGCAGACGACCCAGCGGTCGCCGGTCTGCCACTCGTACCTGGACGGCGTGCTGTAGGCCCTCGTCCGGGACGGGCAGTTGTTCATGACGGCTCGCTCGAACGAGGCCGCGGTCGGGTAAGTCGTGCCGGCCTTCTTGAAGGCGGAGATCGACTTGTAGGTGTGCGAGCTCAGGCACGAGTAGGGCCCCGCGAACTTCGCGCTCATGCAGCCGCGGGTGCGCTGGGTGAGCGGGACGCCTTCGAGGAACTTGGCCCGGTTGGTCGGCAGGTACTTGAGGGTGCCCTTGCCCGGGAGCACGACGTCGCAACGGAACCAGCGCTGGCCGGCCTTGAACTGCTCGGCGTTCGGCACGAAGAACGCCGTGTTGTACGCCGACTGGTTCCGCTTCGAGTAGGTGCTGCCCAGCTTGTTCCGCAGCGCCCGGATGCACGTCTTGGAGATGTGGGCGGCGCTGGCCGGCCTCAAGATGGATGCTGCGGTCCGGGTGGTGCCGGCCAAGAGCTTCCCCACTGCGATGGTCTTCGCGGTGCGGGCTTTGCTGCACGAGACCTTCTTGCCGGTCTGGGACAGAGCGTTGTAGGCGGTCCAGCCGTAGTTGTAGCAGGTGCCGACGGTGGGCTTGGGCGGCACCGCCGCGTCGGCCTTGGTAGTGGTGAGTCCGATGAAGGAGAAGACGCCGATGACGAGGCCGAGTGCGAGGGCCACCATCATCGGCTTCTGCGCGGGCGCAATGGCGCCGGCACGAAGACGAGACATGATCGTGCTTTCGATGAGGGGGATAGAGCGGCCTGATCATCGCAGCGAAATACCGCTCTGGGCATAGCTATTTCGGGTGGTTGTAGATCCGGCTTCGGACCGGTGTCAGAGGTCCGGGCCGGGCCCGCTAAAGTTAACCCCGGGTCGCCCGGATGAGTCACCCCTTCCAGGGTGCATCGCCTCGGGGCCGGGCGGCAGCGGGGGTCGTGTGTCGTGGCGCTCCCGCCCTCTCCAGGCCGGCTCGGAAGCCTCCAGCCGCTGCCGCAGCGCGTCCAGGCCGCGCGAGGAATGGCTCTTGACCGTGCCCTCGCTGATCCGCAGCTCGCGCGCGGTCTCGGTGACCGAGAGCTGCAGCCAGTGACGTAGGACGACCACCTTGCGCTGCATCTCCGGCAGCGCCTGGAGCGCCCCGAACAGGTCGTGCCGCTCCTCGACCTGTGCCACGGGACCCGGCCGCTCCGGCAGGTCGCCCGAGCGCTCCCGCTTCCACCACGGCCGCCGGGTCTGGTCGATGTGGGCGCGGACCAGGATCGTCCGGACGTACGCCTCCTCCGATCCCGGCTCCACCCGGCGCCATGCGGCGTACAGCTTCAGCAGCGCCGTCTGCACCAGGTCGTCCGCCCGGTGCCAGTCTCCGCACAGGGCGAAGGCAGTGCGCAGCAGGTGCGGGCGTCGTGCGGCGACGAACCCAGAGAACTCCTCATCGCGTGCGCTCACGGGAACAACGACCTTCCGCCACCAGTCTCATCGTCGGTCTCGGTGGCTCTGACCATGGCCAGCACGTCCTCGAGGGAACGTGCGCCGCGGTCCTCGGCTCGGGGTTCCGCTGTCGCCTCGATGGTGTAGACCAGGGTGAGGCCATCCTTCTCACGAGCGATGGCGACCTGTTCCTTCCCCTTGATGGTGATCCGAGCAGCCGCGGACCGCGTGGCGCCTTCGGCGAACCCCTCGCCGAGATCGGGGTCGGCGACCTGCTCGAGGATCGTCACGCCCCTCTCGGCCGGGACCAGCTCCGAACCGGCCCCGAACTCGACCGCCTCGGACATGCCCGCGCTGTAGGCGCCGGTCGACGCGGCAAGATCCCTGTCCATCTCAGCGTTCCGGTGAGCGATGTATTCCTCGATGGTCTGCCCCGGAGCGGCGTACGCCACCCCGTAGCCTTCGCCGCCGCCACCGGATTTCGGCTTGTCCCCGCTGAAGAGGATCCACACCTCCATGCCCTCGCGCTCGGCGACGGCTGCATCCGAGTCCCAGGGCGGGTCATAGTCGAGCGGGTTGTCGATCTCGCGGGTGATCCTCCAGCCGTCGCCGACCCGGATCGCCCCGCCGGCCGACCATCTTGGCTCGACGTGGTGCGCGGCCACGTCCACGGCCCATTCGCTGAGGCTCTTTCCCTTGGTTCGATCCGCGTCGGCGTAGGCGATCTGGGTCGGGTTCATGAAGTTGGCGTAGATCGTCCTCTCCCCGTTGGTCGCGGCGAGGAACAGCTGGGAATAGTCGTGTCCGAGGAGTCGGCGAATCTCCTTCGGCCCGATCCGGCCGGCCTTCTCCCAGCCGTCGTGGAACGTGACCTCCTTCGTGTCGAAGTCGTACCTGAGCGGGGACGCGTCGCTCAACGGCGGCTGCGTCGGGTAGGCGTCGAGTGCCTCGTCGGCCTCCGACTGGGTCGCGATCGGTGGGGTGGGCGCCGCCCGGTCGCGCCACGACGTATACCCGGAACCCACACCGATCGCGGCTGCGACGATGAGCGCTGTCCCGCCGGTGGCCAGGGCCTGCCGGCGGCGTACGGCCTTCTTCCCCGCGGCCACCAGGGCAGCCGGGTCCGAGCGTGTCGGCGGGGGGTGAGGGATCGCCCGCTCGAGGGTTTCCTGCCAGTCCATGAGGGCCTCCAAGTTCAGTCTCACCCTTGGATACGGATCCCGCCGCAGATCGGTTGTCCTGGTTGATCGATCCAACCGCGAGCGTTGGGCGGGGTGGCCCGGGGTCCCATTACGCTGGCCACCAGCGCACCGGTCGACAACGGATCTTCAAGGAGACCCCCAGATGCCCATTGCCACCCCCGAGAAGTACGCCGAGATGCTCGCGACCGCGAAGGAGAAGGGGTTCGCCTTCCCGGCGATCAACGTCTCCTCGTCGCAGACGCTCAACGCGGCACTGGCCGGCTTCGCGGAGGCCGGCTCGGACGGCATCATCCAGATCTCCACAGGCGGCGCGGAATACCTCTCCGGCCCCACGGTCAAGAACATGGTCACCGGGTCGGTGGCCTTCGCGGCTTACGCGATCGAGGTCGCCAAGTCCTACGACGTCAACATCGCGCTGCACACCGACCACTGCCCCAAGGACAAGCTCGACGGCTTCGTACGCCCCCTGCTCGAGCTCTCCGCCGAGCGGGTCCAGCGCGGCGAGGCGCCGCTGTTCCAGAGCCACATGTGGGACGGCTCCGCCGTGCCGCTGGAGGAGAACCTGCAGATCGCCTCTGAGCTCCTGGCCCTGGCCAAGACCGCCCACATCGTGCTCGAGATCGAGGTCGGCGTGGTCGGTGGCGAGGAGGACGGCATCGTCGGGGCGATCGACGACAAGCTCTACTCGACCCCCGAGGACGCCATCGCGACCGCCGACGCGCTGGGCGTCGAGGGCTACCTGACCGCGCTCACCTTCGGCAACGTGCACGGCGTCTACAAGCCGGGCAACGTCAAGCTCCGCCCCTCGATCCTGCGTGACGCGCAGGACGCGGTCGCGGCCAAGCTCGGCCTGCCGTCCGGCGCGAGGCCGTTCGACCTCGTCTTCCACGGCGGCTCCGGCTCGAGCGCCGAGGAGATCGCCGAGGCGGTCTCCTATGGCGTGGTCAAGATGAACATCGACACCGACACCCAGTACGCCTACACCCGGGCGGTCGCCGGCCACATGCTCGCCAACTACGACGGCGTATTGAAGGTCGACGGCGAGGTAGGAAACAAGAAGCAGTACGATCCTCGCGCGTGGGGCAAGCTCGCTGAGGCCGGTATGGCCACTCGGGTCGTCGAGGGTGCCCAGCATCTCGGTTCTGCGGGCAACTCCATCGGCTGATCGACACGCCGGGGATAGGCCAATGGTCCCGATTCAGAAAACGTTGTGGCAAACGACATAGCAAACTCAGGTTTATGTCGTTGTGCCGGTCATTGGTAAAGCGATTCAATGCCCTAGCTGGACGGCGACCCTCGGGTGACCTGGTCGAACCGTCCCCTTGGCGTTGATTCTTGGGAGGGACATCCTCGGTATGGAAACCACTGCGCGAAACCGCACAATCGGCGGGATCGTCATAGGCGCGATCATCTTGATCCTGCTTCTCGTCTTGTTCTCTTGCACTGTTAGCGGCGGCGATCCAGAGAGTTCGCCGACGAATGATCCGACGACCGGGGAGTCTTCGCTCCCCAGTGACCCGGACACGATCGAGCCCGAAGAGGACCCGTCGGAGTCGGAGTCCGAGTCGGACGAGCCGGAGGAGATCGACGGCGACGACATCGTGCCCGCGGCCAACACCGGCGTGACCTTCATCCCGGCGGGCAACGTCCCCTCGGGCAGCACCCCGACCTGTGACCTCGACCCGAGCGCCTGCGAGCCCAACCGCCCGCCGGGTGCTGGTGTCGACATCTGTGAGATCCGTCCGGATCTCGACCAGTGCCAGGTGCCGGACCCGACGCCGACCACCCCGCCGACGGACCCGACCGACCCGACGGATCCCACCGATCCGACCGACCCGACCGACCCGATCTGCGAGCTCTTCCCCGACCTGCCGATCTGCGACGACGACGGTCCTGGCCCCGGTCCTGGCCCTGACCCCGACCCCGAAGAGGATGAAACTGCTCCCGAAGCGGTCACGCTCTTCGACTGCGACGTGTTGACCAACACCTCCGCGAAGGTGGACTGGTCCAGGGCGAGGGACAAGAGCGGGATCTCCCACTACACGGTGACCTCGTGGCCCAGCGCCGGCAACCCGGGTGAGACCGAGGAGACCTCGGCCACGTTCAGGGGCCTCGATGCGGGAGAGACCTACACCTTCGCGGTCACTGCGACCGACAAGGCCGGCAACGAGTCCCAGCGCAGCAACTCGGTCGATTGCGTCATGGACGTGACGGCGCCGCAGGTTCCGGAGGACCTGACGGTCGAGGCGGGCGACCCGAGCGACAGCACGCTCGACGTGAGCTGGTCGGAGTCCGAGGACAACACGGACGGCGTCGGCGACGTCACCTACAACCTGTACCGCGACGGTGAGCTCGTCGGGCCGGTCAACGGCACGTCCTACGAGGACACCGGCCTGAAGGCCGGTACCGAGTACACCTACTCCGTCCAGGCCGTCGACAGTGCCGGCAACGAGTCCGCGCGCTCCGCCGGGGTTTCCGGCACGACCACGAAGATCGCTCCGACCGTTCCGCAGAACGTCAAGGTCAGTGACCCCGACCTTGCTGGTTTCACGGTCTCTTGGTCGGCCTCGAAGGATGAGGACGGCGTCACACCGCAAGACCAGATCGTGTACATCGTGAACGTCGATGGTGGACTTCTCTGCGGTGGCCGTTCGAACCCGGGCGCCACATCCATGCGGATCCTCTGTCTGCTTGGCCAGGACGCGAATGTCACGGTCACGGCTGAGGACAGCGACGGCAACCGATCTGCGCCCAGCGCTCCGGCGTCTGTCAGTGGCCCTGAGCGTCAGGGCGGCGACGCCGGCCTCCGCTCGGCGACTCCGGGCAAGGCAGCCGACTCCGACAGCCCGGCGAAGAGCCCGGCTCCGTCCGACGCCCCCGCCGAAGACGCCCCCGCCGAGGACGCTCCTGCCGAGGAGCAGCCGACCGACGAGAAGTCGCCGCTGCTTCCGGGCCTGGGCGACATCCTCCCGGGTGGCGAGGACACCGCTGAGGCTCCTGCCGAGGAGCCGACGGCGCCCGAGGCGGAGCCGAGCGAGTCGGAGAGCCCGGCTGCGCGGCCGACGACCGAGGAGCCTGTCGAGGAGCCGACTGAGAAGGCTGCCGAGGAGCCCACGGAGAAGTCGACCGAGGACGCTCCGGCTGAGGAAGAGAAGGACGAGGACGGTCTGCTGAAGAACATCGGTGACGCGGTGGTCAGCGCCGTAGCCGCGGTGTTCTAGCCGACACACGCCGAGAAACAGGGCGGGGAGAGCCGAGAGGCTCTCCCCGCCCTGTTGCGTGCAGAGACGGGTGCGAACGGAGCTCGATGTTCACCGAGCTACCTCGGTGGGTGCGCACTGACTTCGTGGAGTTCCCCGAAGTGAGTGACCGCCGACCGAGCTACCTCGCTCAGCATCCGCGACGGAACGTCCCCAAAACCAAGGAGTCGGATGCCCAGCGCCCCCCACAAGCCCTGGACATCCGACGATCTTGGGTGACCGACACCAAGTCTGCGTCAGTCGTGCGCTCAGGTTAGGCATAGAAACGCCCGTAGATCCAGATAGTTAAGCCGAAGTTCATGAAGTTCCTGCGCGGATTCGAACAGATTCGAACGGATCCGGGGCTCAAATCATCTGGATCCATACATTAGGATTTCGCTGTGCGTGTGATGACCTCTCGAGCCCGCGCGGCCATCTTCGCCCCGATCGGCGACGAGGGCCGAGCAGCGCGTGTGGAGAGTCGGCTTGCCGAGGCGATCCGATCCGGCGTACTCGCACACGGGGAGCGGCTCCCGAGCGAGCCCGAGCTCGCCCAGATGCTCGGCGTCGCGACGGTCACCGCGCGCGAGGCACTGGTCGCACTACGCGCCAAGGGCCTGGTGGTGACGACGCGCGGGCGTGGCGGCGGCTCGTTCGTACAGGGCCCGGAGAGCGCCTGCCTCGTCGAGGACCGCCTGGCCGCGATGTCGCGGGTCGAGATGCGTGACCGGGCAACCGTCTACCTGGTGGTGCTGACCGGCTGTGCGGAGATCGCCGCGGAGCGTACAGACGCGGACGAGGTCGAGGACCTGCGCGATCTGCTGATCCCGCTCAACGTCGGCGACGTCGCCCGCTGGCGCAGCGCCGACAGCGAGCTCTACCTGTCGGTGGCCGCGCTGACCCAGTCGGCCCGGATGACTCGCGAGGTGGTCCGCCAGGAGGCAGAGTTCGGTGCGCTGCTCCGGATCCCGCTCAATGAGCCGGGCTTCCGAGAGGCCACGGCGACCCGCCATCAGGAGCTGGTCGCCGCCCTCGCATCGGGAGATGCTGTCAGAGCCCGGGAGAGCGTACGCGAGCACGTCACCCACTCTCTTGAACGCTTGGCCGAGATCCATGAGGCCGTGCGACGATGAGCGAGCGTCAGCGAGCGAAGCATCCAAACATCACGCGACCGCGTCCGTATTCTGGCGCCTGCGCTACGGATGTGATCGCGTGACCAAGACGATGTCTCCCCTCGACTGTGTGGCTCAGGTCGAAGAGCATTTCGGGCCGATCGTGACCCATCTCGAGCGCGTACGCAGCGAGGTGGCCGCCCTCTTCGAGGCCGGCCCGGTCACCACGGCCTCGCTGCGGGAGCGGCTCGAGCCCGGAGTCTTGGCGTTCCTGCGCAACCCCGACCTCGTCGGTGGTGGCTTCGTGGTCGCGCCGGACGTGCTCAGCGACCGCCGCCTCTCCCTGGTCTGGTGGCAGGGCGAGGATCGTGACTTCCTCGCTGACGCCGACGCCCCGGCCACAGGCGAGGCGATCGACTACACCCGTCTGCCCTGGTATCGGACCGCGCAGCGCACGGGGGAGCTGACGCTCGTCGGGCCGTACGTCGACTTCGTCTGCACCGACGAGTACGTCATGACCACGACGATGCCGGTCTACGTCCAGGGCCGCATGGTCGGCGTCGCGGGGGCGGACACCCTCGTCGAGACGCTCGAGACGATGCTTCTGCCCGGGCTGCGCGAGGCCGGCGCCACGCTGGTCAACGGCCACGGCAAGGCGATCGTCTCCGCCGACCCCCAGCTGCCCACCGGCGCCCCGCTGACCACCGCCCGCGACATGATCCCGTGCCGGGACCTGCCGCTCTCGGTCGCGCTCTCCTGAGCCTCTCCTAGGCCGTCGGCTTCACCATGTGCCGCGGCGTGGTGAAGAAGAGCACCGCCACGAAACCGACCGTGAGCGCGGCCGCCGGCAGCAGCATCACCTCGGACATCGCCTCGGCGAACTGGGAGACGACCGCGGGCGGGACCGAGGAGCCGGAAGCGGTCTCGTGCTTGCCCGACAGCGACTCACCGAGCCCATGGGCGTTGAGCCGAAGGTCGATGAGCACGGCGACCGCGGCGGAGCCGACCACGGACCCGACCAGCCGGGTGGCGTTGTAGATGCCCGACCCGGCGCCGGCCTGCCGCATCGGCAGGTTGCGGGTGGCGGTGGCGGCCAGGGGCGACCAGACGGCAGCCGAGCCGAGACCGAAGAACGCCATCGGCACGAGCAGCTGCCACAGCGGGGAGTCGACAGTCATCGGCACCGAGACCCAGAAGAGCGAGCCGGCACAGAGCAGGAACGCCACCCCGGTCAGCAGCCGAGGGTGCATCCGGTCGGTCAGCCTGCCGACCAGCGGGGCGGCGATGAAGGAGACCAGCGCCATCGGCACCAGCAGCATCGAGGCCTCGAGCGCGGTGTAGCCGCGTACCAGCTGGGCGTACAGCATCAGCGGGAAGCCCATGGCGACCGCAGCGAAGCCCATGCAGGAGATCGCCAGGCTGGAGACGGAGAAGTTGCGGTCGGCGAACATGGGCAGCGGCACCAGCGGCTCGACACGGTTGCGTGCCTGCCACCAGACGAAGAGCCCCATGATCGCGATCCCGCCGATGACGAGGGCCCAGGTGAGAGTGTCCCAGCCCCGTTGCTCGCCGTTCTGCAGGCCGAAGACCACGCAGAACATCCCGACGCCGCTGAGCACCACGCCGAGCCAGTCGAAGGAGTGCGAGTGGGTCTCCAGGACCGGCACCAGCCACCAGTTCAGGGCGATCGCGACGATGCCGATCGGCACGTTGACGAAGAAGATCCATTCCCAGCCGCCGAGTGCGACCAGCGCCCCGCCGGCGAGCGGGCCGATGAGCGTCGCCAGGCCCGCGGTCGCGCCCCACAGAGCCATCGCCGAGCCGCGCCGCTCGGCCGGGAAGATCCGGGTGATGGTCGCCATCGTCTGCGGCGTCATCATCGCCGCGCCGAGGCCTTGCACCGCTCGCGCGGCCACCAGCGACTCGATGCTCCCGGCGAGCCCGCACCACAGCGATGAGCCTGTGAAGACGGCCAGGCCGACGAGGTAGACCCACTTGGGCCCGAATCGGTCGCCGAGCCGGCCCATGATGAGGATTGGTACGGCGTAGGTCAGCAGGTAGGCGCTGGTCACCCACAGCACCGCGTTGGCACTGGCGTCGAGGTCGGCCATGATGTCGGGCGTCGCGACGGTCACGATCGTCATGTCGATCAGCAGCATGAAGAAGCCGATGCACAGCGCGAACAGCGCCCGCCACGGATGCTCGGTCGTCGGCGCGGCAGTCGTCTGCGTCACGGGCTGGGTCATGGTCACAGTCAACACCCGCCCGGGGAGTGGCTGCGTGCGCCGCCGGGCACAATGGTGGGTATGACCCATCAGGACCTCATGGCCGGCCCGCCGCCGACCCACCTTCCCCCCGACCCCGCGACCGCCGAGCTGACCGCCGGCACCGAGCCCGCCGAGGTCGTCCGCCGCCATCCCGCCTCTCCCTCCGCGTGGGCCGCGCTCGCCACGGCCGCCAAGGAGTCCGGCGCCGAGGACGTGACCATCTACGCCTTCGCCCGCGTCGGCTACCACCGCTCGCTCGACATGCTGCGCCGCAACGGCTGGAAGGGCCACGGTCCGGTGCCGTGGGAGCACGAGCCCAACCGCGGCTTCCTGACCAGCCTCGCCCTCCTCGCCGAGCAGGCCAAGGCGATCGGCGAGACCGAGGAGTGGGAGCGCTGCTCGGAGTTCCTGCGCGACAGCAGCCCGACGGCGTACGACACTCTGCTCGGCTGATCCCAGGTCGATACCGAATCGCGTCGGACCAGCGAATTCGCCTAGCCTTGGGCTGTGACTGAGCAGCCCAACGCCAACGCCCCCGTGCCCGACTTGAACGAGCCCACTCTTGATGAGCAGAGCATCGTTCGGCGCGAGAAGCGTGAGCGCCTGTTGGCCGAGGGCAAGAAGGCGTACGCCATCGGTGTCGGCCGCACTCACACGCTCGCCGAGGTGCGCGAGGCCTACGAGGACAAGCTCGAGGCCGGCGACGAGACCCAGGACGTGGTCACCGTCGCCGGTCGGGTCATGTTCGTCCGCAACACGGGCAAGCTGGCCTTCGCGACGCTGCAGGAGGGCATCGGCACCCGCCTCCAGGTGATGCTCTCGCTCGCCGAGGTGGGCGAGGAGTCGCTCGCGGAATGGAAGGCGCTCGTCGACCTGGGCGACCACGTCGCCGTCACCGGTCGGGTGATCTCCTCGCGGCGCGGCGAGCTCTCCATCATGGCCTCCAGCTGGGAGATGGCGTCCAAGGCGCTGCGGCCGCTGCCGGTGCTCCACAAGGACCTCTCCGAGGAGGCCCGCGTGCGACAGCGCTACGCCGACCTGATCGTGCGCCAGGAGGCGCGCGACATGGTGCGTACGCGCGCGAAGATCACCCAGGCGATCCGCCGCTGCCTGGAGGACGACGGCTACCTCGAGGTCGAGACGCCCGTCCTGCAGCTCATCCACGGTGGGGCGCACGCGCGGCCGTTCAACACCCACATGAACGCCTTCGACCAGCCGATGACGCTGCGGATCGCGCTCGAGCTCAACCTCAAGAAGGCGGTCGTCGGCGGGATCGACAAGGTTTACGAGATCGGCCGGATCTTCCGCAACGAGGGCGTTGACTCCACCCACAGCCCCGAGTTCACGATGATCGAGGCCTACCAGGCCTACGGCGACCAGTTCACCATCGCCGAGCAGATGCGGCAGATGTACCTCGCCGCCGCCGACGCGGTCGGCTCGCGTCAGATCGAGGTCTCGACAGGCTCGGCCGACGAGACGCAGGTCATCGACCTCGACGGTGAGTGGAAGTGGCTCCCGGTCTACGAGGGCGTCTCCGAGGCCGTCGGCGTGGAGGTCACCCCCGACACCGACGTCGACACGCTCAAGGCGCTGGCCGAGAAGCACGACGTCGATCTCGACCCGGCCTGGGGCGCGGACAAGATCGTCATGGAGCTGTGCGGCGAGCTGGTGGAGCCCAACCTCATCCAGCCCACCTTCCTGTGCGACTTCCCGGCGATCGCCCAGCCGCTGGCGCGGATCAACGACGAGGAGCCGGGCAAGGTCCTCGCCTGGGACCTGATCATCGGCGGTGTCGAGCGCGGCACCGGGTTCACCGAGCTGATCGACCCGGTCGTGCAGCGTGAGGTGCTCACCTCCCAGTCCCTCCTCGCCGCCGGCGGCGACCCCGAGGCGATGCAGCTCGACGAGGACTTCCTGCGGGCGCTGGAGTACGGCGCCCCGCCGATGGGCGGCCTCGGCCTCGGCCTGGACCGGGCGATCATGCTCTTCACCGGTGCCGGCATCCGCGAGACGATCCTCTTCCCGCTGCTCAAGCCCGAGGCCTGATCGGTGATCTGTACCTTCGGCAAGGTATGCAGCCGAAGGCACGCACCCCGCGCGGAGCTCCGCACGGGATGTGAGACCTCGCCTGCATACCCTTCGACAGGCTCAGGACACCGCCTTGGTCAAGGTCCACGCCGGTTACTGGCACTAAGGTGCCAGGTATGGAGAACGGCCGGTCGCAGACGCTGATGACCGCTCTCGGGTTCGACCCGGGCGCGGCGCAGCTCTACAGCCGCCTCCTTCCGCTCACCGGGTGGCCGTGCATGGTGGTGGCGGCGACGCTGTCCACCTCCATGGAGGACTTGGAGGAGGCGGCTGCGCCCCTGGTCGAGAGCGGAGTCATCAGCTGCGGTGAGACGTTGACCGTGCTCAGCCCGACAGCGGTGGTCGCCCACATGCTGGAGCGGGCCGCGACCAGGGCCCAGGACGCTCACGACCATCTGCTCAAGATCTCCCAGTCGGTGCCGTACGTCGCGGGCACGGCCGCACGGCTCCCCGCGGCCATCGGCGAGGAGCATCCGATCGACGGTGAGGTGATCGCGACCGAGTTCACGCCGGAGACCTTCGAGCGGCTCGTCTCGACCACCTCGGGCGAGATGGTGTGGCTGCGCCCGGTGGTGACCGTGCACCCCTCGGAGATGCGGTTCATCTCGGCCATCGAGTCCGCGATCAGGTCGGGACGCCGGTGTCGTGGCATCTACCCGGTGGCAGCCCTGAAGCACTCGCCCGACGTGCTCCGGATGCGGATCGAGGTCGGTGAGGAGATCCGGATCCTGCCGAGCGTCGCCACCCACATGATGGTGGTCGGGAGCACACACGCGATGTTCCCGGACCCGCTCGGCCCGGTGGAGCAGCCGATGATCAACGTCCGCCAACGGGGCATCGTCGAGGTGGTCACCAACTACTTCGAGGAGCTGTGGCGTCGCGCGCTGCCGGCGGCCGAGCTCGAGGACCTGCCGAGTGCCGAGCGCCGCCTGCTGCTCGCCGAGCTGGCCAGCGGAGCCCAGGACGAGCAGATCGCCCGGAGGCTGGGTGTCTCGCTGCGTACGGTCCGGCGCCGGGTCGCCGAGCTGCTCGAGGAGCTCGGTGCGACCTCGCGGTTCGAGGCGGGAGTCGAGGCGGCGCGGCGCGGCTGGCTGTGACGTACGGGCTGGGATTTGCTAGCGTGTGGTCGCAAGAGCCCTGGTCTTGCCAGGGCTTTTCGCATTTCTGACTGATTCAGCGATGGATCCAGCGGTGGATCAACACACTAGATATTGGTGCGTCGAGCAGCCGGGCCCCGCCCGGAGGGACTCCGTCCGGAGCGAAGGAGCAACACATGCCCGCGATCACGATCATCGGTGCCCAATGGGGCGACGAAGGCAAGGGCAAGGCGACCGACCTTCTCGGTGAGCACGTCGACTATGTCGTGAAGTTCAACGGCGGCAACAACGCCGGCCACACCGTCGTCATCCGCCAGGAAGACGGACAGAGCGAGAAGTACGCCCTGCACCTGCTGCCCAGCGGCATCCTGACCGGCGGCGTGACGCCGGTGATCGGCAACGGCGTCGTCGTCGACCTCGCCGTCCTCTTCGAGGAGCTGACCGGCCTGGAGGAGCGCGGCGTCGACATCTCCAAGCTGAAGCTGTCCGCCAGCGCCCACGTCATCGCCGACTACAACCGCCAGCTCGACAAGGTCACCGAGCGGTTCCTCGGCTCGCGCAAGATCGGCACCACCGGTCGCGGGATCGGCCCGACCTACGCCGACAAGGTCAACCGCATCGGCATCCGCGTCCAGGACATCTTCGACGAGTCGATCCTGCGCAGCAAGGTCGAGGGCGCGCTCGAGCTGAAGAACCAGCTGCTCTCGAAGGTCTACAACCGTCGTGGCTTCACCGTCGACGCGGTCGTCGAGGACCTGCTGTCCTACGCGGACCGGATCGCGCCGATGGTCTGCGACACCGGCCTGCTGCTCAACGAGGCGCTCGACCGGGGCGAGACCGTGCTGCTCGAGGGCGGCCAGGCGACGCTGCTCGACGTCGACCACGGCACCTACCCGTTCGTCACCTCCTCCAACGCCACCTCGGCCGGCGCCTGCACCGGCTCCGGGATCCCGCCGACGCGGATCGACCGCGTCGTGGCCATCGTGAAGGCCTACACCACCCGTGTGGGGGAGGGGCCGTTCCCGACGGAGCTCTTCGACGCCTCCGGCACCTACCTGCGCGACAACGGCCACGAGTTCGGCACCACCACCGGCCGGCCGCGCCGCTGCGGTTGGTACGACGCGGTCATCGCCCGCTACGCCGCCCGGGTCAACGGGGTCACCGACTTCGTCCTCACCAAGCTCGACGTGCTCGACGGTCTCGACGAGATCCCGGTCTGCGTGGCCTACGACGTCGATGGTGTCCGCCACGACGAGATGCCCGTCAACCAGACCGACTTCCACCACGCCAAGCCCATCTACGAGATGCTGCCGGGCTGGAAGGAAGACATCTCGGGTGCGCGGTCGTTCGACGACCTCCCGGCCAACGCACAGGCGTACGTGAAATACGTCGAGGAGATCTCCGGCGCTCCGATGTCGGTCATCGGCGTCGGCCCGGCACGCGACGAGACGGTCATCATCAACTCGCTGACCTGAGGTTGTGAAGCTGAGAGTGGCCTATAGGCCGCCTCGAAGGGCGGGACGCTGAACTACCTGCTCTCTTCGCCCTTCGAGAGTGCGGACCCGCAGCGCATCTACCTCGGTGTTCAGCTCGCCAAC
>NZ_JBEXSD010000074.1:0-24061 GCF_040613495.1 Nocardioides sp. NPDC006273
GGCGACGGGATGGACATCGTCGCCATCCTCCGCGACGTCCTCGACCTCTTCGAGACCGAAGCCGCCGCCGGACGGCCCGTCATCGAGGTCACCGGGACCGACCTGGCCGCCTTCTGCGACGCCCGACTGCCCGAGCAGCACGACACCTACCGGGAGAAGCTTCGGGCCGACCTCAACGCGGTGGTCCGCAACCTGTCGTGAGGCCCGCAAAACGTAAGAGCCCCGCTGGAGTCTCGGGTCTCCAGCGGGGCAAGAACAATGCTGCCCCATCATCTAGGGGCTTGTCACCCCTTTCTGGCAAACTTTGCAGAATTTTGCATTGCAGTGTTCTGCTGGGTGCTCAGATGACTGTCCCGACGTCGTTGGCGACGATGTTGTCCATCGCGCGCTCGGCGACGGCGGCGATGGTCATCGACGGGTTGCATGCCCCGGTGGTGCCGGGGATGAGGGCGCCGTCGAGAGCGTAGAGGCCCTCTTGGCCCTGGACTCGGCCGTCGAGGTCGCAGACCGTGCCCATGTTGGCGCCGCCGAGCGGGTGCCAGGTGCTGTTGACGATGGCATTGGTGTCGATCAGGGCACCGATGCCGCCGCTGATCTTCGAGACCCGCTCGTGGATGGCGCGATAGCTTGCCGAGTCGCCGCCGAAGGGGAAGCGCAGACCCACCGAGTCGGTCAGCGAGTTGTAGCGGAAGCTTCCCCGGTCGGCGCTGACTCCGAAGCCGACCAGCATGGTGGCGCCCAGATCGAGGCCGAGGGGGAGCGGTGGCAACGACGCCTGGATGACCGTGTTGGCCGTGGTCGGGTCGGCCCAGTCCTGGCTCTGGTAGACGACAGGCCCGCCCTGTGTACCGGTGAGGTTCTCGTCGAAGGGCCGCCACATGTAGATCCGGTCGCCGTTGGTGCCCCAGCCCTGGCCGAGCTGGTCGGGAAGGTCACGGATGGTGCCGGTGGCCGCGGCACGAACCAGGAGCTTGCTGGTGTTGAGCGAGCCCGCAGCCATCACGAGCGCGCGGGTCGTGAGGATCTTCTGCTCGATCACGTCGCCGGCGTCGTCGGTGCGGTCGACGTGGACCTCCCAGCGGCCGTCGGCGGCACGAGCCACCGAGGTCACGTTGTGACGGGTGGCGACGTGCGCCAGCCCGGTGGCCTCGGCCTGCTCGATGTAGGTGACGTCGACGGAGTGCTTGCCGCCGTTGTTGACCCCGAGGGCGCAGTCGCCGTTGGTGTAGGACGGCGCCATCTCGCCGCGCAGCTCCGCGAGGGCATAGGACCAGTCGATCGGCATCGGGATCTTCTGCAGGTCATAGCCGGCGGCCTCGACACGCTTGCCGAAGGTCCGCGAGACCCGATAGCTGTCCGAGGCGATCAGCTCGTCGGGTGCGGTCGCGGCGCCGAGCATCCTGGCGACCCGCGGGTAGTGGACCCGGTCCATGAGCTCGTAGTCGAGCTCGTTGGGGAACCAGGTGTTGAAGACCTCCGCGGAGGGCTGCAGTGTCATGCCCTGGTAGACCAGCGAACCGCCGCCGACACCGGCCGCGCACATGGCGAGCATGTTCTGGCCGAGGATCGGCTCGAGCAGACCGACGTACGGACCGAAGTCCAGGGGAGTGCCGAGCAGCTTCTGCAGCGGCCTCAGTGCGGCGGGTGCGGTCGTGTGGAACAGCACCCGCTTGTCGAGCGTACGCACGGTCGGGAAGGTCTGCGCGTCAGGTCCCGTCGGCCAGCGGCGACCGCGCTCGAGCACGGTGACCGGGACCCCGGCCTCGGCCAGCCGGAGCGCTGCGACCCCGCCGCCGAACCCGGAGCCGACGACCACTGCCCGGTGCTCCTCCCGAACCAGTCGTACGCGACGGGGAGACGCGGCCGCGACGGGGCCCGCGATCAGTCCGGACGCGGCGCCGGCGGCGCCGGCGGCACCGGCCAGGAACGTACGCCTCGTGGCTGCCGGCCACGAGGTGGCAGTCGCGGACGTGGACAACGAGGACTTGATCAAGGAGGCTCCCTCGGCTCGTGGATCGTCGGTTACTGCCGCGTAAGAGTTGACGAACGGGCCCAACGTGTCAAGGCTCATGCCGCCGTTCTGGACAATGGTGTCCGGAAAACGTCGTGGGCCGGCCGGGGCGGCCCGGCGACGCAGGCAGCGCAACCACAGCGATGTAGGCTGTCGGCACTTCCAACAGCTAAGGACGATCTGAACCCCGATGGACGGACCGCAACCCGGCCAATATCCACACTCGCTGCGGCAATCGAGGTCGGCCTGATGACCGAGGTGCTGTTCATTCTCCTGGCGCTGCTGCTGGTCGCCGCCTGTGGAGTGTTCGTGGCAGCTGAGTTCTCTCTGGTCACGGTCGACCACGCCCAGGTGGAGATGGCCGCCGAGCAGGGCGACAAGAGTGCCCAGGGCGTGCTCCGCGCGATGAAGGAGCTCTCCAGCAATCTCTCCGGCGCGCAGGTCGGCATCACCGTGACCAACCTCGGCATCGGCTGGATGTCGGAGCCGGCGATCGCAGAGCTGATCGATGCGCCGTTGCTGACTGCAGGCCTCCCCGAAGGTGCAGTGACGCCGGTCGCGCTGACGGTCGCACTGACCCTCTCCACGATCGTGACGATGCTCTTCGGCGAACTGGTCCCCAAGAACCTCGCCCTGTCGCTGCCGCTGCAGACCGCGCGTGTCACCCAGGGGCCGATGCGGGCCTTCACCCGGATCATGCGCGGGCCGATCAAGGTGCTCAACGGCACCGCGAACGCCATCGTGCGCCGCCTGGGCATGGAGCCGCAGGAGGAGCTGCGCTCCGCGCGCAGCTCGGCCGAGCTGTCCTCACTGATCCAGCGCAGCGCCCACCAGGGCACCCTCGACGCCGACACCGCCGAGCTCATGGAGCGCTCGGTCGAGTTCGGCACCCGCACGGCGGGGGAGATCATGACGCCCCGCGTACGCGTCAACAGCCTCGACCACAACGACCGCGCCGAGGCGCTGATCGAGCTCACCCGACGTACGGGAAACTCCCGCTTCCCGGTGCTCGACGACAACGAGGCCGTCGTCGGCACCGTGCACGTCAAGGCCGCCGTGGCGCTACCGGTGCACGAGCGGTCCACGGCCAAGGTCAAGCACCTCATGGTGCAGCCGGTCGTCGTCCCCGACTCGCTCCGCCTGGACCCGTTGATGGCCCTGCTGCGATCCGAGGGGTTCCAGCTGGCCGTGGTGCTCGACGAGTACGGCGACCAGGCCGGCATCGTCACCCTCGAGGACGTGATCGAGGAGATCGTCGGCGACATCGCCGACGAGCACGACCCGCTCAGCGCCCGGGCCCGGCTGCGCCGCGACGGCAGCTGGTCGCTCTCGGGGCTGCTGCGCCCCGACGAGGTCGAGGACATCACCGGTGTCGCCCTGCCCGAGGGCGAGGACTACGACACGATCGCCGGTCTGATGCTCAGCCTGCTGGGCCGTATCCCCGAACGCGGCGCGAGCGAGGAGCTGGCTGTGCCCGGGACCCCACCGCCGGACTCCGATGACGACGACGTGTACGCGAGGTACGTGAGGCTCACCGTGGAGGTCATGGACGGGCGCAGGATCGACCGGATCTCGATGAAGGTGATCGGCTGATGTCGACCACCATGGGGCTGCTGCTCGGCCTGGTGCTCTTGCTCGCCAACGGATTCTTCGTCGGCTCGGAGTTCGCCCTCGTCTCGGCCCGGCGCAGCCAGATCGAGCCCGCCGCGCAGGCCGGCTCGCAGATGGCCAAGATCACCCTGCGGGCGATGGAGAACATCAGCCTGATGATGGCCGGCGCCCAGCTGGGCATCACCGTCTGCTCGGTGCTGCTGCTGGCGATCACCGAACCGGCGCTCGCGCACCTGCTCGAGCCCGGCTTCGACCTGGTCGGCCTGCCCGAGGCGTTCCACCACCCGGTGGCGTTCGTGATCGCGATGCTCGTGGTCACCTACCTGCACGTGGTGGTCGGCGAGATGGTGCCGAAGAACATCGCGCTGGCCGGTCCCGACAAGGCCGCCCTGGTCCTCGGCCCGGCGATCTACGCGGTCGTCTACGTGCTGCGGCCGATCATCGTCGCCTTCAACTACGCCGCCAACATGTGCATCCGAGCGCTCGGCATCGAGCCCAAGGACGAGGTGAGCTCCGCGTTCACCCGCGCCGAGGTGGCTGCCATGGTCGAGGAGTCGCGCGGCGAGGGGCTCTTGGAAGAGGACGAGTACGGTCGCCTTGCCGGTGCGCTCGGCTTCACCGAGAAGACGGTCGACAAGGTGACCATCCCCATCGCCGACTGGACGATCGTGCCACGCGGTGCCTCGGGCGCCGACATCGAGACGGTGTGCGCCGCCACCGGCTACAGCCGGTTCCCGGTGGCCGAGGAGAGCGGCGACCTGGTCGGCTACCTGCACATCAAGGATGTGCTCGAGCCTGATGACGTCCGCCGCCAGCAGCCGGTCCAGAACAAGTGGATCCGTCCCTTTGCGACCGTCTCGCCGGACGACGCGCTGCATGAGACGCTCGAGACCCTGCAGCGTCGCGGCGCCCACCTGGCCCGGGTCGTCCGCGAGGACGGCAGCACCATCGGGCTGGCGACGCTGGAGGATGTCATCGAGGAGCTGGTCGGGGAGATCCGCGACGCCGCCCACGCCGATGAATCCACCCCTACCGACTAGGGTTTGGTCCGTGCCGCGTCTAGTGACCGAGGGGAGCTCGCAGATGCCCAACCGTCGATCCGGTGATCCCCGCCAGCAACCTGGCCGGGGCTCGCGACCGCGACCGCAGGGCTCTGCCAACCGCAACCAGCCCGTCCCTTCGACAAGCTCAGGACATCGGCTCGGCAAGCTGCTCAGCATCCTCCGCCTCTTCTACGCCCCGGTGATGCTGTGGGCCGTGCTGATCGCGAAGGACGACACCATCGCGCTGGCGGCGTTCGGTCTCGCGGTGGTCACCGACCTGCTCGACAGCTGGCTGACCCGCAAGGAGCTCGACCGGCGCCGCTCGGGAGAGCGGCTCGACGTGGCCGCCAACACGGTCTTCGTCCTGGCTGCTACGTTCGCGCTCTGGCAGATCGACGTGATCCCGTGGCCGATCGCGCTGCTGGTTCCGCTGCGGCTGCTCGGTCTGCTGGCGATGGTCCCGGCGCTGCGCAGCCGCGGCGTGCGTACGCTGCCCGTCCATCTCCTCGGCAAGGTGGCCGCCTTCTTCCTGCTGGCCTCGTTCCCGTTGCTCTACCTCAGCCATGACATCCCCGAGAAGCTCGACCTCGGCCTGGAGCCGGGCCTGCCGATCCAGCTGGCGCAGGCGTTCGGCTGGGCGTTCGCGCTGTGGGGGATTCTGCTGCTGTGGTGGAGCCTGGTCCTCTACGCTCAGGAGGTGCGTCGCCTGATGGCCACCACGCCACCCTTGGAGAAGGGCGGGGCGTCTCGTGCCTGACCTGCCTGACCAGATCCCCGGCGAGGACTTGCGCGACTACGTCACCAAGCCGCTGCTGGACCGCATCACCGACCAGGCGGTCGACTCCGACTACAAGGCCGCTGCCGAACGGCGGGACCCGTCGGGGGAGGAGCCGACCCGCCGCCGGCCCGGGCTGTGGGCGATGGTCGTCGTCGGCCTCTTCGCGCTGCTGGCCACGACCGCCGCGGTCCAGACCTCCCGCAACGAGGACGTCCGCCAGACCAGCAGGCAGGTCCTCGTCGACCGCATCGAACAGCGCCAGGAGAGTGTCGCCGGCCTGCACCGGGAGATCTCCGAGCTGAGCGAGGACACCCAGCGTCGAGAGGCCACGCTCAACGCACTCGGGCAGCGGGCGGAGGCCGCGTCCGCAGCGGCTGCCGCGACCGCGGAGAGGACCGGGTTCGCCCCGGTGACCGGCTCCGGGATCAGGATCACGATCGACAACGCCGCGGACGGCTCCGAGGGCGGCACGGTGCGGGACTACGATCTCGCCGTGATCGTCAACGGGCTGTGGCAGGCGGGCGCGACCGCGGTGGCCGTGGACGGCCAGCGGGTCACCCCGCGCAGCGGTGTGATCACCTCCGGCGCCACCCTCCGGATGAACGACGTCTCGCTCTCACCGCCATATGAGGTGTCGGCCATCGGTGACACGCGTACGCTTGCCGCACGTTTCGCCGAGACGGTCTCCGGGGCGATGATCCACACGACGACTCAGGACTATGGAATGCCGTACCAGGTCGAGAACATCGAGCGACTCACCCTTCCGGCGGCGCCGTCCGACCTGCTGGAGCTGACTCACCTCGGGACCGAGTCCGAGGACAAGGGCTCCAAGGGCTCCAAGGGCTCGGCGAAGCCGACCAACACCGACGAAGACTCTGAACAGAACAGCGAAGGGGACCGCGAAGAATGATCGCCGTCATCGGCCTAGTGATCGGCATCGTGCTGGGCCTGCTCTTCCAGCCCGAGGTGCCAGTCGGTCTGGCGCCATACCTGCCGATCGCCGTCGTCGCCGCGCTCGACGCCGTCTTCGGTGCCCTGCGCGCGTTCATGGACGGCATCTTCGACGACAAGGTCTTCGTCGTCTCGTTCATTAGCAACGTAGTCATCGCCGCCGGCATCGTCTACCTCGGTGACCGCCTCGGTGTCGGCGGCCAGCTGTCCACGGGCGTCATCGTCGTCCTCGGCATCCGGATCTTCACCAACGTCGCAGCCATCCGGAGGCACATCTTCCATGCCTGACCGGAAGAGGCGGCCGGCGGTGAAGCGGACCGCGGCCAAGCGGTCTCCTGCGAAGAAGGCTGCGGCGAAGAAGCCTGCGGCGTCCGCGGAGGAAGCCGTCAGCGAGGACGTCGCCACGCCCGAGGACGAAGGTACGCCGCCGGCTGAGCAGGCTCCGAGCGGCGAGCCGGCCGAAGCGTCCGAGACGACCGACCACGCCGACGACGCCGCGGCCACGGCCGAGGCCGAGGAGCCGGACGAGTCCGAAGCGGCGAAGGCGGAGCCCGACGACGCCACCGTCGAGGCGACCGACGAGACCGATGACATGGACGAACCGGCAGCGGCGGAGCAGCCGGCGGTCGACCCGGGGCGAGACGACGACGAGTCTGATGAATCGGCCGAGGCGGATGAACCCGAGGCGGACGAATCCGCGGCGGATGAACCCGCGGCGGATGAACCCGCGGCGGATGAACCCGCGGCGGATGAACCCGCGGCGGAGAAGGCCGACGAGCAGGAAGACCCCGACACCCGCGAGGACGAGGACGTCCCGGACGAGTCCGACGAGTCCGACGACGTGGCCGAGGTCCCCGAGCCCGAGGAGCCGAAGAAGACCGCGGAGCCCGAGGCCACCGAAGACCCCGAGGAGGAGCCCGCGCCGCTGGTCGGCCGGGCACGGCTCTTCGACGCGCTCACCCACTTCAGGCGGGGCCAGGTGGCAGTGGCGGTCCTGCTCTGCATCCTCGGCTACGCGGCCGTGGTGCAGGTCCAGACGAACACCGAGGACTCGACGTACGCCGGCCTGCGAGAGCAGGAGCTGATCGACATCCTCTCCGGCCTGGCCGGGACGACGCAGAAGGCCCAGGAGCAGATCGAGGAGCTCGAGGCGACCCGCGACGAGCTCGAGGACCAGACCCTGCAGCAGCAGACGGCGCTGCAGCGCGCCGAGGAGCAGGTCGACACCCTGCGGGTGATCGCCGGGACGGTGCCGGTCAGTGGGCCGGGCATCACGATCGAGATCGACCCCGGCAGCGACCCGCTGCGGCTGACCGCGCTCCTCGACCTGATCGAGGAGCTGCGAACGAGTGGTGCCGAGGCGATGGAGTTCGAGGGGGCCGACGGCGAGGCGGTGCGTCTGGTCGCGTCGTCCTCGATCGAGGTCAGCCAGCCCGCGTCGGGTCTCAACGTCGGCGGCGAGCTGATCAGCCCGCCCTACCGTCTCAAGGTGATCGGGCCACCCGACACGCTGGCCGGCGCGATCGACTTCTACCAGGGCCCGCAGGACCAGCTCGAGGAGCAGGGTGCGGAGGTCGACGTGGAGTCGGAGGAGAAGATCGACATCGAGTCGATTCACACCGTGTCCCGCTGAAGGTTTCAACAGTGCGGCGCAGTAGGGTTTCGTACACCGGCTCCGCGGGACGATCAACCGCTGCCAGACCAGTACGCCTGATGAGGAGATACCCGTGTACCCCGAGGAATTGAAGTACACCAGCGAGCACGAGTGGCTGCGCAACCCCGGCGAGACCGAGGGGTCTGTACGGATCGGGATCACCAACTACGCCCAGGACGCTCTCGGCGACATCGTCTACGTCTCGATGCCCACCGTCGGCGACACGATCAAGTCCGGCGAGAGCTGTGGCGAGCTCGAGTCGACCAAGTCCGTCAGCGACATCTACGCGCCGATCTCGGGTGAGGTCGTCGCGGTCAACAGCTCGCTCGACGCGACGCCCGAGCTGGTCAACGACGACCCCTACGGCGGTGGCTGGCTCTTCGAGATCAACCCGGCCGATCCTGCTGAGCTGGAGAGCCTCCTCGACGCCGCGGCGTACGAGGCATCACTCGACGCGTAAGTCAACCGAACACCTGGGCCGACCTGATAGGTTGCGGATACCATCCCTCAACGTTCACTTGAGGGTATGTGCCCGGCCCTCGATGAACCTGGAGCTCAAATGTCCGTGTGCCCCGCTTGCGGAAGCCAGAACCCCGACCAAGCGCGGTTCTGCTCGCAGTGTGGCGTAAGCCTGACCGGGACCGACCAGACGTCGACGATCCAGCTCGGAGCTGACGCCGACACCTCCGACCGGGTGCTCAGCCCGATCGAGGCGGCCACCGTCGAGGCGTTGCCGCCGGGCAACGGGATGCTCGTCGTCCAGCGTGGTCCCGGTGCCGGAAGCCGCTTCCTGCTCGACCAGGACACCGTGGTCGCGGGTCGCCACCCGGACAGCGACATCTTCCTCGACGACGTCACCGTCTCGCGTCGCCACGCGGAGTTCGCGCGCACCGGTGACACGTTCGAGGTCTCCGACGTCGGCAGTCTCAACGGCACCTACGTCAACCGCGACCGGATCGAGAAGTTCGTCCTCAAGGACGGGGACGAGGTCCAGGTCGGGAAGTTCCGGCTCGTCTTCTACGCCGGGCACGAAGGGGCGTAGTCATGGCCGCCGCCGCCACGCCTGACCCTCAACGGCCGGCTAGCGACTCGGGGGAGCGGCTCAACATCGGGCAGGTCCTGGACCAGCTGCGTCCCGACTTCCCGACGGTAACCATCCCGAAGATCCGGTTTCTCGAGGACAAGGGACTGATCAAGCCGGAGCGTACGCCCGCGGGCTACCGCAAGTTCTCCCGCCGAGACGTGGAGCGACTGCGCTACGTCCTGCGGATGCAGCGCGACCACTACCTGCCCCTCAAGGTCATCGGCGAGCACCTCGACGCGATCGACCGCGGCCTCGAGCCGCCGGAGATCGAGCCGACCGTGCCCACGGTGCCGACGGTCGCACTGACGCCCGACGGTGCGCCGGGGGCCGAGTCGTTCCGGCGTACGGACAACATGAGGATCTCGCGACGCGAGCTGCTCAAGATCGCCGAGGTCGACGACTCGCTCCTGAGTGAGCTGGAGAGGATGGCGCTGGTGGTTCCGCTGCGCAGCGGTCACTACGACACCGACGCCCTCACGATCGCGCGCACGGCCAAGGAGCTGGCCGCGTTCGGTATCGAGCCCCGCCATCTGCGCGGGATGAAGGCCGCCGCCGACCGCGAGGTCGGTCTCATCGAGCAGATCGTCGCGCCGCTGAGGCGTCCCGGCAACGCCGGAGCGCAGGGCAGGGCCGAGGAGATCGGCAGCGAGATCGCGTCGCTGGCGGTGCGTCTGCACGCCACCTTGGTGAAGTCGGGCCTGCGCGAGCGCTGAGGCTGCTCAAGCGACCGGGTAGGGTGGACGCATGCGCGAGGTCGATGTGCTCGGAGTCCGAGTGGAGATGCCCTCCAACCAGCCGATCGTGCTGCTGCGCGAGGTGGCAGGTGAGCGATACCTGCCCATCTGGATAGGCGCGGTCGAGGCGACCGCGATCGCCTTCGCCCAGCAGGGTGTGGTGCCGCCGAGACCGCTGACCCACGACCTGCTCAAGGACGTCGTGGAGGCGACCGGCAACGAGCTGACCGAGGTGCAGATCACCTCGGTCACCGACCGGGTCTTCTACGCCAACCTGGTCTTCGCCTCGGGTGTCGAGGTGAGCGCGCGACCCTCGGACTCGATCGCGTTGGCGCTGCGTACGGGCACCAAGATCGTGGTCTCCGACGAAGTCCTCGACGAGGCGGGCCTCGCGGTCCCGGCCGAGCAGGAGGACGAGATCGAGAAGTTCCGCGAGTTCCTCGACGAGATCACGCCCGAGGACTTCGAGTCCCACTGACCCTAACCCTCAAGTTGAGCTTGAGAGTTAGCGGCGGCGACACGCCGGGGAGGGTTCTTTGACCAGGGCGCTTACGGCGCTTACCTTGTAATTGTCTCTGTTGTAACTCCAACGGTGTGGTCCCCCCGCCGCAGCCGTTCATTCCCCGAGTGGAGTTACGCACAACGGAGTAGACGATGGAGGACATCGTGTTCGACCACGAACAGAAGCCCGGCGACGGCGCCGACGACGCGCAACGCGCGGCGGAGCAGGCTGACGAGCAGGGCCTTCTCTTCACCGACGATGTCTCGACCCTGCCCAGCGACACCGGTTACCGCGGGCCGACGGCCTGCAACGCGGCCGGGATCAGCTACCGCCAGCTCGACTACTGGGCGCGCACCGGTCTCGTCGAGCCGAGCGTGCGCGGCGCGACCGGCTCGGGCACGCAGCGGCTCTACTCTTTCCGCGACATCTTGATCCTCAAGGTCATCAAGCGTCTGCTCGACGCCGGCATCTCGCTGCAGCAGATCCGTGCCGCCGTGCAGCACCTGCGCGAGCGGGGCACCGACGACCTGACCCGCGTCACCCTGATGAGCGACGGCGCCTCGGTCTACGAGTGCACCAGCAACGACGAGGTCATCGACCTGCTCCAAGGCGGACAGGGTGTCTTCGGCATCGCCATCGGCGGTGTCTGGCGCGAGGTCGAGGGGACTCTCGCCGAGCTGCCCAGCGAGCGTACGTCCGAGGACGGCGAACACGTCGCCTCGATGTCCGACGAGCTGGCCGCCAGGCGCGCCGCCCGCACCGCCGGGTGAGATAGGACTCAGTCGACACCGGCCCCTGAGGCCCCGCGAAGGCGGGGCCTCAGGGGCTCGTCCTTTATGCTGGGGCTGCTGACCATCCCGCACGGGAGAGCCCCACGTGTTGGGGCGCCGAAGGGGCAATTCCTCCCCGGAAACTCTCAGGCACCCACGACTGTGCGGACCAGGCAACTCTGAAGCCGTGCATGTGCGGTGACAGAGGGGGAGGGCTTACGAGTTGTCTTAGATGCCCTCAGGAGCCACTGTGTCCGACACGCCCACCCTGTCCGAGCTCGATGCCGCCTCCCCGTTCGTGGAGCGCCACGTCGGGCTCTCCGCCGCCGACGAGAAGACCATGCTCTCGCGGCTCGGGTATGACTCGGTAGCGGAGATGATGGATGCCGCCGTCCCGGCCGGGATCCGGTCGGTCGAGTCGCTCGACCTTCCGCGCGCGCTGTCCGAGGCGCAGGTCGCCTCGCTGGCGAGGGAGATCGCTGCATCCAACAAGCCCGGCGAGGCGATGATCGGGCTCGGCTACCACGCCACCGTGACGCCGCCGGTGATCCGTCGCAACGTGCTCGAGGACCCGAGCTGGTACACCGCCTACACGCCTTACCAGCCCGAGATCTCCCAGGGCCGCCTCGAGGCCCTGATCAACTTCCAGACCATGGTCGGCGACCTGAGCGGCCTGCCGGTGGCGAACTCGTCGCTCCTGGACGAGGGCACCGCGGCCGCTGAGGCACTGGCGCTGGTGCACCGGGCCAACCGGAAGGTCGCCCAGAAGAATGGCAGTGCTCCGTTCGTCATCGACGCCGACGCCCTGCCGCAGTCGATCGAGGTCGTCAAGGTGCGCGCCGAGGCGATGGGCCTCGAGGTCGTCGTGGCCGACCTCTCCGAGGGCCTGCCCGAGGGTGATCTGATCGGCGTGCTGGTGCAGTACCCCGGCGCCTCCGGTCGGGTGCCCGACCTGAAGCCGGTCATCGATGCCGCCCACGAGCGCGGCGCGCTCGCGGTGGTCGCTGCCGACCTGCTCGCGCTGACCGTCCTGGAGGCGCCCGGCACGCTCGGCGCCGACGTCGTCGTCGGCTCCACCCAGCGCTTCGGCATCCCGCTCTTCTACGGCGGCCCGCACGCCGGTTACATGGCCGTCCACGAGGGGATCGAGCGGCACCTGCCCGGTCGCCTGGTCGGCGTCTCCGTCGACGCCGAGGGGCGACCTGCGTACCGCCTCGCCCTGCAGACCCGTGAGCAGCACATCCGCCGGGAGAAGGCGACCTCCAACATCTGCACCGCGCAGGTGCTGCTGGCCGTCGGCGCTTCGATGTACGCCGTCTACCACGGCCCCGCGGGGCTACGGACGATCGCGACCCGCACCCACCGCTACGCCGCTGTGCTGGCGGCCGCGCTCCGGTCGGCCGGTCTCCCGCTGGTCTCGGAGACGTTCTTCGACACGCTGGGGGTCACCGTGCCCGGGCGGGCGGCCGACGTCGTCACCGCCGCGCGCCGCTTCGGCGTACACCTTCGTCTGGTGGACGCCGACACCGTCGGCATCTCCACCTCGGAGGCGACCACCCGCTCGACGCTGTCGGCCGTGCTCAACGCCTTCGGCGTCTCGGGCATGGACCTGGAGGAGATCGACCGCACCTCGGCCAGCGCGCTGCCCGACGCTCTGCTGCGCACCACCGACTACCTCACCCACGAGGTCTTCAACACCCACCACAGCGAGACCCAGATGCTGCGCTATCTGCACAAGCTGGCGGGGCGCGACTACGCGCTCGACAAGGGCATGATCCCGCTCGGCTCGTGCACCATGAAGCTCAACGCGACCACCGAGATGGAGCCGATCTCGCTGCCGGGCTTCGCCGACCTGCACCCGTTCGTTCCCGCTGAGGACGCTGCCGGCTACGCGCGCCTCGTGGGTGAGCTGGAGGGATGGCTGGCGGAGGTGACCGGCTACGACGAGGTCTCGATCCAGCCGAACGCCGGCTCGCAGGGTGAGTTCGCGGGCCTGATGGCGATCCGTGGCTACCTCGACGCGCAGGGACAGGGCCACCGCAAGATCTGCCTGATGCCGTCCTCGGCGCACGGCACCAACGCCGCCTCGGCCGTGATGGCCGGGATGAAGGTCGAGGTCGTGAAGTCGTCCGAGGACGGCACCGTCGACCTCGACGACCTGCGGGCCAAGCTCGACGCCCACGGCGAGAACGTCGCCGCGATCATGGTGACCTACCCCTCGACCCACGGGGTCTACGAGGAGGGCATCACCAAGGTCTGCGAGCTGGTGCACGCGGCCGGCGGTCAGGTCTACATCGACGGTGCCAACTTCAACGCGCTCCTGGGCTACGCCAAGCCCGGCGAGTTCGGCGGCGACGTCTCCCACCTCAACCTGCACAAGACCTTCTGCATCCCGCATGGCGGCGGCGGACCGGGCGTCGGTCCGGTCGCGGTCCGCTCCCACCTGGCGCCCTACCTCCCGTCGCACTCGCTGCACCCCGACGCCTCGAAGCGCTCGGGCATCGGCGCGATCTCGGCCGCTCCGTACGGCTCGGCGGGCATCCTGCCGATCTCGTGGGCCTACGTCCGCCTGATGGGCGCCGAGGGCCTGACCCGGGCGACATCGGCGGCCGTGCTGTCGGCCAACTACGTGGCCGCGCGGCTGGGCGGGCACTTCCCGGTGCTCTACCGCGGTGAGAGCGGCCTGGTCGCCCACGAGTGCATCCTCGACCTGCGGCCGATGACGAAGGAGACCGGGGTGACGGTCGACGACGTCGCCAAGCGGCTCATCGACTACGGCTTCCACGCCCCGACCATGTCCTTCCCGGTCGCCGGCACGCTCATGGTCGAGCCGACCGAGTCCGAGGACCTCGCTGAGCTGGACCGGTTCATCGAGGCGATGATCGCGATCAAGGGCGAGATCGACCGGGTCGCCTCGGGCGAGTGGACCGCCGAGACCTCGGTCCTGCGCGGCGCCCCGCACACCTCTCGTGCGCTCGTCGGTGAGTGGGACCGCCCCTACTCCCGCGAGGAGGCCGTCTTCCCCAGCGGTATCGATCCCGACAAGTACTGGCCCCCTGTTGCTCGCATCGACAACACCTACGGCGACCGCAACCTGATCTGCTCCTGCCCGCCGGTGGAGTCCTTCGCCGAGTGACCTGTCGAGGCGTCACCCGCGCCGGCCGAGACGGCACGCGGGTGACGCCTCGAACGACGGGAGTGACGCCTCGGCCGGTTGGGCTCAGGTGCCGTGAATCTCGAGGGTGGAGCCTTCGCGACCCTTGGCGACCGCGAGCTGCGTGGGGATGCGCTCGCGCATCTCGGTGACGTGGCTGACCACGCCGATGATGCGCCCGCCCTCGCGGAGCGTGTCGAGGACGTCGAGCACGTCGTCGAGGGTGTCGGCGTCCAGCGAGCCGAAGCCCTCGTCGACGAAGAGGGTGTCGAGCATCTGGCCGCCGGCCTCGTTCATGATGACGTCGGCCAGACCGAGAGCGAGGGCGAGGGAGACCACGAAGGTCTCGCCGCCCGAGAGGGTGGCGGGGTCTCTCGACTCGCCCGACCAGTCGTCGCGCACCATCAGCGCCAGGCCGCCGCGGCGGTCTCCGGCGCCCTTGGCCGCGGAGTGCTCCAGGGCGTAGCGCTGGTCGCTCATCTTCGCCAGCCGCTCGTTGGCGGCCGCGACGACCTGGGTGAGGCGGTAGGCCACGACGTAGGCCGACAGGCTCATCTGCAGCTGATTGTCGCTGCTCTTCCCCTCGGCGAAGGAGGCGAGCCGGGCCGCGATCTCGAGGTCGCCGCGCACCGGCGCCCAGGTGGAGAGCGCCTGGGTGAGGTCGCGTTGCAGGGAGTCGAGGCGCGCGGCCCGGGCGTCCGCGGTGTCTGCTGCCGAGCGGGCGGCGTCTGCGGCGTCGGCGGCCTTGCGGTGGGCGAGCGAGAGCGCGGGCAGGTCGGGCTCGTCGGTGGCGAGGATCTCGGCGGCGCCGGGGGAGTCCAGGGTCGCTCGGGCAGCCGCCAAGCTGTCGGCGTACGCCTTGATCTGGCTGTTGAGGGCGGCGACCCGCTCCGGTGCGAGTGCGGCGGCGAGCGCGCTCTGTGGCGAGCCGAAGCCCGCGCGGACCGCGGTGGCCGTCAGGGTGCGCTCGGCTGCGGCGAGGGCCTCGGCGGCGCGGGCGGCCGCCTCGAGGCGCTCGAGGTCGGTGACCGCGGCCCGGTGGTCGCGGTCGAGAGCGGCGAGCACGGCGCCCAGATCACGGTGGTCACCACGGACGTCGCCCAGCTGCTCCTCGAGCCGCGCGCGCTCCTCGGTGAGGTGACGCAGCGTGGTCTCGAGCTCGGCGGCACGGGTCTCCAGCTCGGCACGGAGCGTCGCCGAGCGGGCTCGGCGCTCCTCGACGGAGGCGAGCTCGGCGCGCAGGCCCGGCTCGCGGGCGGCCTGCCGCTCCAGACCGGCCAGGCGCTCGGCCATCGCCGCGGCAGGCTCATCGGTCTCCCCGGCGGCCTCCTGGGCGAGCTGAAGACGGGTGCTCAGGTCGCGCACGTGCTGGTCGCGAGCGTGTTCCTCGGCGCTGGCGTTGTCATAGGCTGTCTGAGCGGTCTTCTCCGCCGCGGCATCGGGGGCTCCATCGGCCGGGGAAGCCTTGTGAGGGTGCTCGTGGGACCCGCACACGGGGCAGTCCGCGCCCACCGCGAGGGCACCGGCGAGCTCGGCGGCGATGCCGTCCAGCCGGGCCTGGCGTACGTCGAGATAGTGGGTGCGCGCCTCCATGGCTGCCGTCCTGGCCGCCTCGTGCCTGGCGCGGGCCTCGACGAGCTCTCCGGTCAGTCGGCCGACCTCGGTCACCGCCGCGACCTGCGTACGTAGCACCGGGATCGCGGCAGCCGCGTCGGTGGCCGCCGCCAGGTCCGCGGTGAGCGACTCGACCTGCTGGGGCAGCTCCTCGGCGAGCTGTGCCTGCTCGCGCGTCTGGGTGAGCAGATGGTCGCGCTGGGTGCGGGTGGCGGCGAGCTCGCGGGTGACCTCGTCGAGGCGATGCTGGACGGGCTCGAGGGCACGCGCCTGCGCGAGACGCGCCGATACCCGCTCGAGGGCTGCCTTGGCATCGGCCAGGGTCAGGTCGCTCGGAGCCAGGGCGGTCGTCTGCTCGTGCTCACGCCGGGCCTGGTCGGCGAGCTCGCTGACCCCGGTGACGGCTTCGGCGCGCTGGGCGGCCTCGACGCGGCGTACGCGATCCTGCTGCTCTTCGGCCGCTGCGACGAGCCGGGTCTCGGCGGCAGCGGCGGCGCGGAGGCCGCGTTGCTTCTCGGCCATCGCGCGGGCGGCGTCGAGAGCGTCGAGGGTCTCCGCCTCCGCTGCCAGGGCCTCCATCGCGGCGCCGGAGGTGACCGCCTGCGCCTCGGTGGCCTCCTCGGCGAGAGCGCGCGCCCAGGTCGCGATGGCGCCGTCGCCGGCGGGGAGTCCGAGATCGTGGACGTCCCAGTCTTCGGGGAGCGTGACGGCGGCGGTCTCGCTGGTCCGGCTGACCACCTCGGCGACGCCGGCGTTGAGCTCCTCGGAGCGGCGCCGGAGCTCGACACGGCGTTCCCGGAGCCAGCGCTCGACATCCGCGAAGCGCTCGGTGCGGAAGAGCCGCTCGAGCAGCCGCTTGCGTTCCTCGGCGCTGGAGCGGAGGAACGCCTGGAAGCGGCCCTGGGGAAGCATCGCGACCTGCACGAACTGGGTCAGCGTCATCCCGAGAAGATCTGAGACCAGATGGCCGGCCTCGTCGAGACGGGTGGTGAGTGTGCGCCACTCCTCGCCGACCTGCTCCATGAGCACCACCGACGCCTGCTGGGTGGTGGTGCCCGCGCCGCGCCGCTTGGAACGCTCCCACGACGGCGAGCGGGTGATCCGGAAGCGTCGCTGCGCGAGCGTCGCCTCCAGGACGACCCGCGTCGCGACCTCGGCCGGGGCGCGGTCGCTGCGCAGCCGCTTCGCGACCGAACGGTCACCGGGGACGTCGCCGTAGAGCGCGAAGCAGACCGCGTCCAGGACGCTCGTCTTCCCGGCGCCGGTCGCTCCGGAGAGCAGGAAGAGCCCCGCCTCGGAAAGCTGGTCGAAGTCGACCTCGACGGTGCCGGTGAAGGGCCCGAACGCGGCGACCTCCAGGTGGTGGAGACGCATCAGAAGAGCACCTCGAGCCACTCCTCTTCCTCGGCGTCGCCGGCGCGCGAGTCGAGCGTGTCCACCTCGGGGTCCTCACAGCAGGCGTCGACCGCCGTCTGAAGCAGCGCGAGCTCGGCCTTGGCGGCAGGCTCGCCGCGGAGCTCGGCGACGAACTCGGTGACCAGGTCGATGTCGCGCTGCGGGCGGGACGGGTCCGGTCGAGACAGCGCGCCCAGGACCGGTGCGGTGGACTCGAACCCGAGCACCAGCGTGTGCGGAAAACGCCGTCGCAGACGCTCCATGGCCTGGGCCGGGCGGGTCCTGTCGGTCAGGGTGATCTGCAGCCACGACTGTTCGTGATCCCCGTGGCGGGGGTCGCTCAGCAGCTCCTCGAGCGTGCCTCGCAGCCTGGCCAGCTTCCGCGGGACGGGCGCCTCCACGAACTCGCTGGCGACGAAGCCGGACTCGTCGAGGTCGATGAGCCACGACCCCTTGAGGTGGTTGGCCTCGGAGAAGGAGTAGGCCAGCGGGGAGCCGCTGTAGCGCACGGTCTCGGTGATCGTGTGGCGGCCGTGGAGGTGGCCGAGAGCGGCGTAGGAGATGTCCTCGAAGAGGCTGGCCGGCACCATCGACACACCACCGACAGAGATGTCGCGCTCGGAGTCGGAGGGCTCAGCCCCGGTGACGAAGGCGTGGGCCATCACCACGCTGCGGCCGCCTCTGCTGTCGAGGTCGGCGCGGACCCGGCGCATCGCCTCGCCGAGCGCTGCCTGGTGGGAGCGGGACTCCAGTCGCCACGACGCCTTGGCGGCGTCGGGGTCGAGATAGGGGAGACCGTAGAAGGCGACCTCGCCGTGATCGTCGGGAAGCATCACCGGGCGGCCGACTCCGGCCAGGTCGGTGCGGATGAAGATGCCGGCGGCGTCGATGAGCTCGGAGCCGAAGCCGAGCCGCTGGGCCGAGTCGTGGTTGCCGCTGGTGATGACGACCTTCGCCCGCGAGGCAGCCAGTCGAGAGAGCGCCTCGGAGGCCAGCCGAACCGCGTCGACCTGCGGGAGGGCGCGGTCATAGATGTCACCGGAGACGCACACCACGTCGACGTTCCCCTGCTCCACGACGGCGAGGAGATGGTCGACGTACGCCGCCTGGTGCCCGAGCATGCCCTCCCGGTGGAAGGACCGGCCCAGGTGCCAGTCGGAGGTGTGCAGGATCCGCATGTAACGAAAACTATCGGTGACCACGGACATTCGAGCCTGCGACCCGCGACGAGGGTGCGGGTCGCAGCACTCATGCCCGGGTCAGGTGCGCGGATAGGTGATCTTGATCGCCAGCTGGCGCTGCAGGTTGTCGGCAGCATCGGAGACCCGGCGGCGTACGCCTGGGTCGAGATCATGCTGGACGACCGCCCGAGCGGCGACGACCGTCTCCTCGGTCACCGAGCCGCTCGGGAAGAACGCCTCGGCGGCCTCGGCGAGGCTCCAGCCGGACCGCTTCTCGGCGGTGGCCGGAAGCTCGTCGAAGTAGCGCTCGACATAGCTCTCGGTGAGCTCGGCCGGACCGCTCCAGAACGCTCGCCCGGCGGCCAGGATGTCGTAGTTGGGCAGATCGGTCTCGCCGGTGAACACCGACCAGCCGTACGCCTTCGCCTCCGCGTCGGGAATGCTGACCAGGGCTCCGGTGTGGTGGATGCGGGCGTCGTTGGCCGGCTCCGCGTCGTACGCGGCCTGCAGCTCCTCGCGGGTCGCCGACCCGATCTCGGCGAGCTTGGCGAGGATGCGCCAGCGCAGGTCGAGGTCGGTCTCGATGCCGGCCGGGGGAGTCGCCAGCCACTCCCGCAGCAGCGACTCGGAGCGAGCCGAGCGGATCGCCGCTCGGTAGGCGGACAGCTGCAGCTCTGAGCCGGGAGCGACCTCGGCGAGCTTGCGCAGCGCCGCGTCGTGGAGCCGCTCGCGGGCGCCCTCCGGGGCCAGCGGGACCACGGAGCCGAACAGCCACGGCATCGTACGCCGCGGGGTGTCCTCGAGGTCCTCGATCGGCAGGGACGCCTCGGCGATGTCGATGACGTCGGCCGGGTCGATCGCGGCGTTGAACCAGGCGCTGCGCAGGTTGTTCCACACGCCCGCGCGCAGACCGTCGTCGGTGATCGAGGCGATCGCACCCTTCAGCGCCTGCACGGTCTCCCAGTCGGGGATCGCCGCGGCCCAGGTGTCGTCGTAGGGGTCGAGCACGACCGCGTTGGCGGCGACCTTCAGCGGCGTCTGGTCGCTGCTGACCGTGATGTCCTCGGTGGTCCAGCGGGTGCCGTTGAGGATCGCCGCGCGGAACGTGTGGGAGCGGTCGGCCGGGTGCAGCGAGGGCGCGGTGCGGTTGACGACCATCTTGGCCGGGTCCCAGGAGAGCGTGTCCGGGCCGGCGGTGAGCAGCCACTGGGCGGTGAAGGTGTCGAGGTCGAACTCGATCCCTGCCTCGGCAGCGGCCGAGGCCCAGGAGCCGAACAGGTCGTGCATCGTCGCGTTGCCGAACCGGTGCTTGGTGAAGTGGTCGACCGCGCCCGCGAAGAAGACGTCGTCGCCCAGGGAGGCGGCCAGCTGGCGCAGGATCGCGGAGCCCTTGGAGTAGGAGATCCCGTCGAAGTTCTGCAGCGCCGAGACCGCGTCCTCGGCGCCGTTGCCGGCCACCGAGTGCGTCGAGCCGCGCTGGTCGGCGGTCAGCCCCCACTGGCGGCGGGCGTAGGACATGTCGGCCCAGGCGTCGGCGTACTCGGTCACCTCTGCGGTCACCCGGTTGCCCATGTATTCGGCGAAGGACTCGTTGAGCCACAGGTCGTCCCACCACTGCGGGGTGACCAGGTCGCCGAACCACTGGTGGGCCATCTCGTGGGCGACGGTGGTGGCCCGCTGGATCCGCATGCCGCGAGTCACCCGCGAGGTGAAGATGAGCGGGTCCCGGAAGGTCACGCAGCCCGGGTTCTCCATCGCGCCGGCGTTGAACTCCGGCACGAACGCCTGGTGGTAGTTGCCGAACGGGTAGCGGATGCCGAAGAGCCGGTGGAACTCGTCGAAGCACTGCTTGGTGAGCGTGAAGAGCTCCTCGGCGTCCTTGTCGAGGTCGGCGGAGATGCTCTGCCGCGAGCTCAGCGACAGCGGGATCCCGTCGTGCTCGTCATCGATCACGTGCCAAGGGCCGGCGACGAGCGTGACGAAGTACGTCGAGAGCGGCTGGCTGCGCTCGAGCTCCCACACGCCGGGCTCGGTCTGGGTGCCCGGAGCGTTGCCGATCACCGTCCAGTCCTTCGGCGCGGTCACGTGGAAGGTGTAGGGCGCCTTCAGGTCGGGCTGGTCGAAGCAGGCGAAGATCGTCGGGGCGGCGTCCATGAAGCACATCCCGTAGACGTAGGCCCGGCCGTCGGCGGGGTCGACGCTGCGGTGCAGCCCCTCACCGTCGTTGCGGAACGGCATCGTGGCCTCGACGAGGAGCTCGTTGGCGCCTTCCTGCGTGGTGATCGGGAGGCGGCCCTTGGCGAGCGTGGCCGGGTCGACCGGGCTGCCGTTGAGGCTGATCCGCTCGACCGAGACCGGTTTCAGGTCGACGAACGTCGGCCCGCCTCTCGAGGTGAACCGGATCGTCGTCACCGAACGGTAGGTCTTCTCGCTGGAGGCCAGGTCGAGACGTACGTCGTAGTCGTCGATCGTCAGCAGACTGGCTCGGGCGGCGGCCTCGTCACGGCGCAGGGGCAGGCTCTGGGTGCTCACGTCGCACAGGCTAACGGGCAGATGGCAGTCTTTCCCCATGACTTCCTCTGCTGACGACCTGCGCTCGGTTTCTCTGGAGAAGATCGGCGAGCACCGCTTCCGTGCGACCAACTCCCGCGGCGGCTCGCTGGTGCTCGGCCACGGCGAGGACCCCGACTTCACGCCGGTCGAAATGCTCCTCGCGGCCCTGGCCGGCTGCAGCGCGCTCGACGTCGACTTCATCACCGGCAAGCGGTCGCCGATGGAGGCCTTCGAGGCTCTTGCCGCGGCCACCAAGATCCGCGACGAGGAGGGCAACCGCCTGATCGACATCTCGGTCACCTTCGACATCACCTTCCCCGACGGCGAGGCCGGCGACGCCGCCCGCAAGGTCCTCCCGGACGCGATCAAGAAGTCCGAGACCCGACTGTGCACCGTCGGCCGCACCGTCGCCGTCGGCACCCCCGTGACCTACGCCGAGGGCACTCTCTCCTAGCCCCCGTCCGCCCCGCTCACCCCTCGCCGAATCTGTAGAAAAGGCGGCCGAGACTGTAGAACCTGCGGGCCGAAACTGTAGAAATGGGCGACGAAAGTAGAGTTTCGTCGCCCACAACTACCGATTCGGCTCGCCATATGTGCGGACTCGGCGGGCTGGGTCAGGGGAGCAGGAGGGCGGAGTCGCCGAACTCGTGCCACAGGTAGCCTCCGGCGACAGCGGCGTCGTAGGCAGCCTGGGTGAGCTCGGGGCCGGCGACGGCCTCGACGAGCAGCAGGTGGCTGGCCTGCGGGTCGTGCCATCCGGTGATCAGCCCGTTGACGACGTACGGCGGATTGGCGGGGGTGATGACGCGGTCGGTCCAGCCGCTCGCCGCCTTGACCGCTCCGGTCGCCGGGACGACCGCCGACTCCAGGGCCCGGGTGACGGTCGTGCCGGCCGCGACGATACGGCCGCCGGCGTACCTGGTCTGCTCGACCAACCGGGCCGTGGCCTCGGAGACCTCGAACCACTCCGCGCCAGGGGCCTCGCCCGCCTCCTGGGAGGAGACGCCGGTGTGCAGGGTCACGGGTGCGACCTGGATGCCGTGCGTGACGAGGTCGGTGACCAGAGGATGGGTGAACGGACGGGCGGCCGATGGCATCTCGGCGCTCCCGGGGCGGTGCCCGAAGACCGTCTGGTAGGCGTCGAGCGGGTAGCGCCGGTCGAGATAGCCGTACGCGATCGGGCGGCCCGCCCGTTTGAGCTCGGCGGCCACGTCGCCGGTGACGTCGGCGCGCCACAGCCGGTTGCCCGACCCGGTGGGGGAGGAGGCACGGCCGCCGGGGTAGGGCTCGGCCAGCGTGACCCGGAGACCGGCGGTCACGACGACGTCACCCTCGGCCGCGTCGAGCACCGCCCGCGAGGCGTCTGGCGCGGAGCGGATCTCCACGACCCAGCCCGTGTCGAGGCGCTGGGCGAGGTGGAGGACGACCCGGCCGCGTCCGATGAGGTCGGCGTCGAGCTGACGCGCCTCGGTCACCGAGTCGTTGACCACGACCAGATCACCGGGGGAGAGGTGGCTGGCCAGGTCATGGAACCGGGAGTGTCGTACGCCGCTCGGCGATGCCACGAGCAGGCGTACGCCGCCGCGTTCCAGGCCGCGCCACTCCGCCGGCGCGGGAGCGGTGGTGTCGTCGGGGAAGGGGAACATGGTGGTCGGTCGTTCGGCGAGCATCGTCATCGGACTGCTCCTACGGGTGCGAGATCGGTGGCGCGGTAGCGCCCTGAGGGCTCGTCGCCGGAGAGCAGCGCGAGCAGGTGCGAAACGACCGATTCCGGGAGGGGGCGGTCGGAGATGTCCTCACCGGGGAAGGCGGCCTGGTGCATCGCGGTGCGCATGTCACCGGGGTCGACGGCGTACGCGCGGATGCCGTTCTCCTCGCCGAGGGTCAGGACCAGGTGATCGAGCGCGGCCTTGCTCGCGGCGTACGTTCCCCAGGTCGAGTAGTGCTCGACCGCCGCGTCGCTCGAGATGCCTACGAGCGTGCCGCGTGAGGCGATCAGGTAGGGGAGGAGCCGCTGGGTGAGCGAGAGCGGCGCGAGCAGGTTCGTCTCGAGCACGCGGGAGAAGTCGCCCTCGGCGACCTCGGCGAGCGGGAGCATCGGACCGAGGTCGCTGGCGTTGTGCACGAGCAGGTCGAGACGCCCGTGCCGCGCCACGGCGGCGGCGATGGCGTCCTGGTGATCCGGGTCGCGTACGTCGCCGGCCAGGCTCGTCACCTGCGGCCGGTCGGGCAGCGCGGCGTGGAGGCGGTCGGCGTCGCGGGCGTCGGTGACGACGTTCCACGACCGGTCGAGGAGTGTCTCGGCGAGGGCGAGCCCCAGCCCGGCGGAGCCGCCGGTGATGACGGCTACTTCGTTGTGTGATCTGTTCATGGTCGCTAGCATTCAACCTAAAGTGAACTTGAGATCAAGAGCTGTGACAGAGAAGAGTGAGATGAACACCCATGACCTGCTCACGATGGGCGAGGTGACCCGGCGAAGCGGCTATGCGGCCTCCGCGGTGCGCTACTACGAGAGCCAGGGCCTGATCCGGGCGGAGCGATCGTCCGGCGGGCAGCGCACGTTCGAGCGCAGCGTCCTGCGCCGGCTCGCCTTCATCAGGGCGGCCGCCAACGTCGGGCTGTCCCTGGAGGAGATCAGGACCGAGCTCGACTGCCTGCCGGGGGACCGCACGCCCACCAAGGCCGACTGGGCCCGGATGTCGAAGCACTGGCGCCGCCGCCTCGAGGAGCAGATCCACGCTCTCGAGCGCCTCCGCGACAACCTCGACTCCTGTATCGGCTGCGGCTGCCTCTCCCTGCAGCGCTGCCGCATCTCCAACCCCGACGACGCCGCCGCGGCCCAGAGCTCCGGCGCTGCGTACCTCCCCAAGGTCCTGCGTCGCGACCTGACCCGCCGCCGCCCCTGACCCGCCGCCGCCCCTGACCCGCCGCCGCCCCTGACCCGCCGCCGCCCCTGACCCGCCGCCGCCCCTGACCCGCCGAATCGGTAGAAGTGGCGGGCCGAGAATGTAGTTGTGGGCGACGAA
>NZ_JBEXSD010000075.1:0-23365 GCF_040613495.1 Nocardioides sp. NPDC006273
CGAAGCTGGTCGGAGGAGCTCGGGCGCAGCATCAGGTGGTCGATCCCGGGGGAGTCGGAGCCCCACACCGCACACTCGGGCCCTCTCGCTCGCTTCGCTTCGCGAGGCACGGGGTCAGATGCGCCGACTCGGCAGGCCTGCGGGCCGGACGATCGCGGATAGCAACTGTGGGGCGTGCCGTCGGTAGGCTGGAGGCATGGCTGTACCCACCTTTGTCGACCGTGTCACCCTCCACGTCGAGGCCGGTCGCGGCGGACACGGGGTGGCGTCGGTGCACCGCGAGAAGTTCAAGCCGCTCGGCGGCCCCGACGGCGGAAACGGCGGCCCGGGCGGATCGATCATCCTGCGCGTCGACCCCGACGTGACCACGCTGATCGACTACCACCACAGTCCCAAGCGCAAGGCCCCCAACGGCGGCCAGGGCGCCGGCGACCACAAGAACGGCGCCCACGGCGAGGACATGGTTCTCCGCGTCCCCGACGGCACCGTCGTGACCGACATGCGTGGCAACGTCCTCGCCGACCTGGTCGGGGCGGGCTCCGAGCTGGTCGTGGCCCAAGGCGGCCGTGGCGGTCTCGGAAACGCGGCGCTGGCCTCGTCCAAGCGGAAGGCCCCCGGCTTCGCGCTCCTCGGTGAGCCGGGCGAGACGCGGGAGATCGGCCTGGAGCTCAAGGTCGTCGCCGACATCGGTCTGGTCGGCTTCCCGAGCGCGGGCAAGTCGTCGCTGATCGCGGCCATCTCGCGGGCCCGGCCGAAGATCGCCGACTACCCGTTCACCACCCTGGTGCCCAACCTCGGCGTCGTGAAGGGTGGCGACATCACCTTCACCGTCGCCGACGTGCCCGGCCTGATCGAGGGTGCTGCCGAGGGCCGCGGCCTCGGCCACGAGTTCCTGCGCCACATCGAGCGCTGCGCCGCGCTCGTTCACGTCATCGACACCGCGAGCATCGAGCCGGGGCGCAACCCGATCGACGACCTCGAGGTCATCGAGAACGAGCTCTCCCGCCACGGCGGCCTCGAGGACCGACCGCGGCTGATAGCGCTCAACAAGGTCGACGTCCCGGACGGTCGCGAGATCGCCGAGATGACCATCGGCGAGTTCGAGAAGCGGGGGATGAAGGTCTTCGAGATCTCCGCCGCCTCCGGCGAGGGCACCCAGCAGCTGATCTACGCCATGGCCGAGATCGTCGATGCCTCCCGCCAGGACGTCCCCACGGTCGCGCCGACTCGGATCGTGCTGCGCCCCGAGGGCGCGGAGGGCAAGAACGGCTTCACGGTCAAGGTCTCGAAGAACGGCGAATACCTCGTCCGCGGCCCGCAGCCCGAGCGCTGGGTGCGCCAGACCGACTTCGAGAACGAGGAGGCCGTCGGCTATCTCGCCGACCGTCTCAACCGGCTCGGCGTCGAGATGCGCCTGGTCGAGCTCGGGGCGCAGGAGGGCGACACCGTCATCATCGGCGACCCGGCCAACTCGGTCGTCTTCGACTTCCGCCCCTCGATCGAGACCGGTGCCGAGATGCTCGGCCGCCGCGGCGAGGACCAGCGCTTCTACGAGGAGCGGCCCTCCGCCACCCGGCGACGCGAGATCGACGCCGGGATGGAGACCAAGGAGGAGTACGAGGCCCGCGCCGACATCGCGCGCCGGCTGCGTGACGGCGCTGGCCCGGTCTCGTACGAGATCGGTGGCGAGGACGACCCGGACAGCGACTGGGCTGAGAACGACCCGTCCGCGGACGCGGGACAGCGCGCAGGGGAGTAGCGGCACCGCCCGACCAACGGAAACCTGCGGAGCGATCGGCTTCGGCGCCGGTAGGATCCGGCGCAGCAGGAGCACAGGCTGACGTACGAGGGGGATCGGTGCAGCGCGAGGTCGTGACCGGGGCACGCCGGGTGGTGGTCAAGGTCGGATCGTCTTCGCTGACCACGGCCTCGGGAGGCATCGACCCCGGCCGGTTGAGCGCTCTGGTCGACGTGCTCGCGAAGACCCGGGCCACCGGCACGGAGGTCGTGCTGGTCTCCTCGGGGGCGATCGCGGCCGGGCTCTCACCGCTGGGGCTGGCCAAGCGTCCGCGGGCGCTGGCCAAGCAGCAGGCGGCGGCGAGCGTGGGCCAGGGGCTGCTGGTGCACCGCTACACCGACGAGCTCGCCCGGCACGGCATCATCGCCGGCCAGGTGCTGCTCACAGTCGACGACCTGAACCGGCGGGCGCACTACCGCAACGCCGACGCGACGCTGTCGAAGCTGCTCGACCTGGGTGTGCTCCCGATCGTCAACGAGAACGACACGGTGGCCACCTCCGAGATCCGGTTCGGTGACAACGACCGGCTCGCGGCGCTGGTGGCCCATCTGGTCAAGGCCGACCTGCTGGTGCTGCTCAGCGACGTCGACGCGCTCTACGACGCGCCACCGTCACACCCCGGCTCACGGCGGATCGACGAGGTGGCCTCGCCGGCCGACCTCGCCGCGGTGACGATCGGCAAGGCCGGTGCCGCCGGGGTCGGCACCGGCGGAATGGTGACCAAGCTCGAGGCGGCCCGGATCGCTGTCGACGACGGCGTCCCGGTCGTGCTGACCTCGGCGGCTCAGGCCGAGGCGGCGCTCGCGGGCGAGCCGGTCGGCACCCTGTTCCACGCTGTCGGCAGGCGGCGGCCGGCGCGGCTGCTCTGGCTGCAGCACGCCACCGAGCCGGTGGGCTCGATCACCGTCGACGCGGGCGCTGTCGCCGCGATCAGTCGCCGCGGGGCCTCGTTGCTCGCCGCAGGGGTCACCGGCTCCTCGGGTGCGTTCCAAGCCGGTGACCCGGTCGAGGTCGTCGACCCCTCAGGGGTTGCCGTCGCTCGTGGCCTGGTGAACTACGACGCCGACGAGATCCCGCGGCTGGCCGGGCGCTCCTCAAACTATCTCGAGGCCAACCTGGGGGCTGCGTACGCTCGGGAGGTCATCCACCGCGACGACCTGGTGGTGCTGTGAGCGAGCGAAAGCGAGTGAACCGAAGGATGAACACGTCGCCGGGCTCGTATTCTGGCGCTTGCGCTACGGGCGTGGCGACGTGAGCGAGGTGGCGGCTTGAGCCGAGCGCGGTGGGTGCCGCTGGTGCTGGCCTGGGGAGTATTGGTGCTCTGTGGCCTGCCCGCCCTCGCGATCACGCTCTCCCGGGCGCTGGCGAGCACAGATCTGCGGGCGGTGCGTCTGGCTGCGTTCGCGCCGTTCGGTGTCGTCCTGTACGCCTTGTGCCTGGTCGCGATCCTCGTCCTGGTGTGGCTCGCCGCCGGTCGTGGTCGGATCAGGCTCGCCGTCGTCGCCGGGGTCGTCGCGCTGCTGCTCGCGGTGCATGTCGCCTGGCAGGCACCGTTCTACGCCGGATCCCGGGCGACCAGTGCCGGTGAGCCGTTGACGGTGATGACCACCAACCTCTTGGAGGGCAAGGGCGACACCGACGCGGTGGTCGATGCCGTGCGCGCGAACAAGGTCGACGTGCTCGCCGTCCAGGAGATCACCGCGGAGGCGCTCGAGAAGCTGACCGTCGCATTGGGGGACCAGCTGCCCTATCGGAGTGGCGAGGCAGCCCCCGGCACCACGGGCACGATGCTCTTCGCCGACCGCCCGATCACCAAGTCACGCCGGATCGAGACGGCGATGGGGTCGTGGGCGGCCGACGTGGGGGAGTGGCGGGTCGTCGTCGCCCATCCCGCCCCACCCACGCTCGCGGTGTGGCCCGCCGAGCAGGAGCTGATCATCGAGGCGGCGGCCGCGGAGAAGCCGGACCTCCTCCTGGGGGATCTCAACGCGTCGCTCGACCACCACACCACCCGGCGACTGCTCGACGATGCGGACCTGCAGGACGCTGCCCGGGCGAGCAACGCCGGCTGGCAGCCGACTTGGCCGACCGAGGGGTTCGCCGGCGTACCTCTGCCGCCGGCGACCGCGATCGACCATGTGCTCATCGGCGACGCCCTGGTCGCGCTGGCGACCGAGACGGTCGAGGTGCCCGGGTCCGACCACCTGGCGCTGGTCGCCTATCTCGGCACTCCTGAGGGGTAGCCTGCGGCCGTGGCGAACAACTCGGACGGTCTGATCCGCTCTGCGCTTCGTGGGAACGAGGAGACCGCCTCGCGGTTGCGACGTACGCAGTTGCTCGGTGTGCTCGCGCTGGTCGTCGCGACCCTCGCCTCTCCGGTGGTCCGGCTGGCCGACCACGACGGGGACGTCGACCGCCAGCTCAACATCTGGGCGGCCATCCAGTGGATCGCGGATGCGCGAGACGCCTCCGACGGTCTGCCCGCGTCGTTCAGCTGGCTCGCGATCGCGCTCTACGTGGCACTCCTGTTCGCGGTCTCGGCTCCGGTGCTCGCCATCGTCCTCGCCGTACAGCGAGGCGGTGCGGCCCGCCTCGCCGCCGGGATCGCGGCGGTTGTCGGGTCGGTCGTGACGCTGTCGTGCTGGCTGGTCGTGATCGGTGACTCGCCCGAGGGGTTCGCCGACCTCCAGCCGAGCTGGGGCGTACTGCTCCCGATCGTCCTCGGGCTGTGGACGGCCAACATCCTGGAGACCGACGACTAGGGCTGACCTTCGAGGTGGCCGAACCCCGCGGCGCTTCCCGCGCTCCGGCGTGCGGGAGCGCCGTTGGGGTGGTGGAACAGTGCGGAGGAGCGGGGCACTCCGTCCTGCGGGGTCGTCACCGGATCAGGCGGCCTTGTGAACGATTCACAAGGTCTCGTCAACTGGCGTAGGCACCAGGCAACCCCTGGCCCTCGCCCCGGCAGAACACCGGCCACGACTCCCAAACCCGTGCCCAACCCAAATCCGCTGCGCCAAACCGCGCCGCAGACCCGATAGCCAGCCAAACTCTCGCCGGATCACGGTGTCCAGGACCGCGAAGCGGCGGCGAAGCCGGCGGCCGAAGGCCGTCATCTCGACAAGCTCGATACATCGCCTTGGCTCCGGGATACGTCGAGAACATCATCCAATACGGGTCGGCGGCCACTAACCCAACAAGCAAGAGCAGCACGTGACACGCCCGATCACCGAACCCCACGTGCTTGACTGCGCCCCATGACGGAAGCCCAAGACGTGAAGCCGTCGATCAGCATGCTGTGGGAGTCGACTGATCCGTCCGCTGCGCTGACGGATCGGTTCGGCTTCGCATCAGCGGACAGTGCGACGGACTGGCTGAGCAGCGTACTCGCCGATCATTGGGGGTTTCGGGTGGACGCCTGCGAGCGGTTGGTCATCAGCGACGCCAACTGCTTGGCGTGGCTCGTTGTGGATGGGCGGCGGATGATCGCCAAGTGGTCGATGCGTCAGCCGGTGTTCGCTCGCCTGGCGGCGATCGCACGGCTCACCTCGTGGCTCGACGGACGCGGGGTGCCGGTCTCGGCTCCGCAGCCGGCGAAGGACGGCAGGGTCCAGGTCGAGGTCGACGGATTCTCGATCGGCCTGCAGAACGTGGTCTACGGAGACCTGTTGGACATCGCCGACGCCGTGCAGGTGCAGGCGGCCGGGGAGATGCTTGCGACGATGCACGCAGCGATGGCCGACTACCCGGACGCAATCCCTACCGAGGAGCCGAAGGCACCGCGTACGCAGCTGGTCGGCAACGACTTCAGATCGGCCAACATCCTGTGGGCAGACGGCAGGATCGCGGCGGTGCTGGATCTGGAGGAGGCCAGGTACCGGCGGCGGGTAGATGACCTTGCCCAGGCTGCGGTGCTCCTCGGGACCCGCTATCGCTGCTGGTCGCCGACGCCGGCAGATGTGCGTGGGGCGTTCGTCGCGGCGTACGAGTCGGTTCTGCCTCTGAGCCAGGCCGACGCCGTGGCGCTCGAGGACGTGATCGAGGCGCATCTGACGGGGATGACGTGGTCAGGATGACCGAAGGGGCCGAGGCTCAGTCGTCGACGGCCTCGACGCCACGCCGGACGATGAGCGGGTCGGGGGAGCCGATGATGTCGGGGTCCTTGTCGTCGTAGTCGTGGTTGGCGAGGAAGTGGCGCATCGCGTTGAGCCGGGCGCGTTTCTTGTCGTTGGACTTGATCGTGGTCCAGGGCGCCCAGTCGGTGTCGCTGCGGCGGAACATCTCCTCCTTGGCGGCGGTGTAGGAGTCCCACCTCTCCAGCGACTGCACGTCGATCGGGGAGAGCTTCCACTGTCGCACCGGGTCGATCTGACGGATGATGAAGCGGGTCCGCTGCTCCGAGCGGGCGACCGAGAACCAGAACTTGGTGAGTGTGATGCCGGAGTCGACGAGCATCTGCTCGAAGAGCGGCACCTGGTGCATGAACTGCTCGTACTCCTCGTCGGAGGCGAAGCCCATCACTCGCTCGACGCCGGCGCGGTTGTACCAGGATCGGTCGAAGAGGACCATCTCACCGGCGGTGGGCAGATGCTGGACATAGCGCTGGAAGAACCATTGCTGCGACTCGCGGTCGGACGGCTTGGACAGAGCCACCGTACGGGCGTAGCGGGGGTTGAGGTGCTCCATGAATCGCTTGATCGTGCCACCCTTGCCCGCCGCGTCCCGGCCCTCGAAGATCAGCACGTGCTTCCCGCCGACGCGGTCGTTCCAGCGCTGGAACTTCAGCAGCTCGACCTGGAGAAGGTACTTCTGCTCGTCGTAGATCTCGCGTGCGATCCGCTCGTCGTAGGGGTAGTTCTCGCGCCACGTGTCGACGGCTCGGCCGGCGGGGTCCAGGAGTACCGGGTCGTCGTCGTGGTCCTCACCGATCGTGTGGCCCTCGGTGATCAGGTTGTCGATGTACTCGCGGAATTCCTGGGACATGGCACGAAACGTAGGTATCCGAGGTGAACGCGAGGTAGCGCTCGGGCCGCGCACGAGCACAGCGCCCGCGGTTCGTGGGGGAAGCCAGGTGCGCCGTACCCTTGGTAGACGATGAACCCCCGGACCGTCTACCTGGACCACGCCGCCACCACGCCCATGGCCCCGGCGGCGATCGAGGCGATGACCGCGGAGCTGGCGCTGGTCGGCAACGCGAGCTCGCTGCATGCATCGGGGCGCCGTGCCCGCCGGGTGCTGGAGGAGTCCCGAGAACGGATCGCCGCGGCGCTCGGCTCCCGTCCCGGCGAGGTCGTCTTCACCTCCGGCGGCACCGAGGCCGACAACCTGGCCCTCAAGGGCGCCTTCTGGGCCCGCCGCAACCAGGACCCCGCGCGCACCCGGATCCTGTCCTCCACCGTCGAGCACCACGCCGTGCTCGACCCGCTGCACTGGCTGGAGACGACCGAAGGCGCCGAGGTCGAGCTCGTCGGCTGTGACACCACCGGTCGCCTCGACCTGGCTGCGATGAGGGAGGCGATCGAGCGCGATCCGGCCTCGGTCGCGGTCATCTCGGTGATGTGGGCCAACAACGAGGTCGGCACGCTCCAGCCCGTCCCCGAGATCGCTGCGATCGCCTCCGAATACGGGATCCCGGTCCACACCGACGCCGTCCAGGCGATCGGCGCGGTGCCGGTCGACTTCGCGACCAGCGGCGTCGACGCGCTCTCGTTGACCGGCCACAAGCTCGGTGGCCCGGTCGGCGCGGGCGCGCTGGTCGTGCGCCGCGAGCTCGAGCTGACCGCGCTGGTCCACGGCGGCGGCCAGGAACGAGACGTACGCAGCGGCACCCACGCGACCGCGGCCATCGCCGGCTTCGCGGCGGCCGTCGAGCTCGCGGTCAAGGAGCAGGAGGCGTACGCGATCCGGGTCGGTGAGCTGCGCGACCGACTGGTCGAGCAGGTACTCGCCACCGTGCCGGACACCCACCTGAACGGTCCGCCGCTGGGTCACATCCGGCTGCCCAACAACGCCCAGATCGCGTTCCCGGGCTGCGAGGGCGACTCGCTGCTGATGCTGCTCGACGCCGCCGGGGTCGAGTGCTCGACCGGTGCGGCGTGCTCGGCCGGCGTACCTCAGGCCTCTCACGTGCTCCTGGCGATGGGCCAGAGCGACGAGCAGGCGCGCTCCTCGCTGCGCTTCTCGCTCGGCCACACCACCACGGCCGAGGACGTGGACCGGCTCGTCGCGGCGATCGGACCTGCCGTCGAGCGCGGCCGCGCGGCGGGGCTGCAGCGATGAGCGAGCGCCAGCGAGCGAACATCGGATCCTTCATCGGGGCGCGTCCGTATCATGGCGCTTGCGCTACGGAGGTGGCCCGATGAGAATCGTCGCCGCCATGTCCGGGGGAGTGGACTCCGCCGTCGCCGCCGCGCGCGCGAAGGAAGCCGGCCACGACGTCACCGGCGTCCACCTGGCGCTCTCGCGCAACCCGGCCTCCTACCGCTCCGGCGCGCGCGGGTGCTGCACGATCGAGGACTCCAACGACGCCCGCCGTGCCGCCGACGTGATCGGCATCCCGTTCTACGTGTGGGACCTCTCCGACCGCTTCCACGACGACGTGGTCGAGGACTTCATGTCGGAGTACGCCGAGGGGCGCACCCCCAACCCGTGCCTGCGCTGCAACGAGAAGATCAAGTTCGCCGCCGTGCTGGACCGGGCGCTCGCGCTCGGCTTCGACGCGGTCGCGACCGGCCACTACGCGACGCTGCGTGAGGGCGCCGACGGGCTGATCGAGATGCACCGCGCCGTCGACGATGGCAAGGACCAGTCCTATGTGCTCGGGGTGCTCGACCAGGACCAACTGAAGCACTCCATGTTCCCGCTGGGGGATACCCCCAAGCCGCTCGTACGCGAGGAGGCGGCCCGCCGCGGTCTGCTCGTCGCTGACAAGCCCGACTCCCACGACATCTGCTTCGTCGCCGACGGCGACAACGCCGGCTGGCTGCGCGAGAAGCTCGGCGACCGGGCGCCCAACCAGTCCGGGCCGATCGTCGACGAGTCCGGCGACGTCCTGGGCGAGCACCAGGGGACGTACGCCTACACGATCGGGCAGCGCAAGGGCCTCCGCCTCGGCAAGCCGGCGCCCGACGGGAAGCCACGGTTCGTGCTCGACATCGAGCCCGTCTCCGGCACCGTCACCGTCGGCCCCAGGGAGCACCTGGCCGTCGACGGGCTCTCCGGGATCCGCCCGCGGTGGGCCGGCCGCGCGCCCGAAGGGGTGCTGGAGGGCACGGTCCAGCTGCGCGCCCACGGCGACGAGCATCGGGCCCGGGTGACCGTCACCGACGATGACGTCGAGATCGAGCTGCTCGACCCTGCCTACGGCATCGCCCCGGGCCAGGCCGCGGTCATCTACGACGGCACCCGCGTCGTCGGCTCGGCGACCATCGCCTCGACCCGTCGGGCGGCGCTCACGTGAGGGCGACCGGAGTCGGGTCGATGCCTGATGAGGATTTCGCGGAGGCCTGCCGCGTCGTGCTCGGTGAGCTCACCGACCTTCCCCATCTGCCCGAGCTGCCCGCACGTGGCGCGATCGCCAACATGACCGGCCGGGCACTGGCGGTGCTCGAGGGGCTCGACGCCGACCTCCAGCCCGCGGGCTGGCGACTGACCGGCACCTCCGGATCGGCCGGGGTCGACCATCGCCGCGCCCGGAGCCTGCTCGCCCAGGACCTCGACACCGTCGAGGAGCTGGGCCAAGACTCCGCGCTCACCGCCGGCGGCGGTGTGTTCAAGATCCAGGTCGCCGGGCCGTGGACCCTGGCCGCCACCGTCGAACGACCCCGCGGCGACAAGATCCTCGCCGACCACGGCGCCCGGCGCGACCTGGCGCAGGCGCTGGCCGAGGGCGTGCGCAACCACATCCGGGACGTACGCCGCCGCCTCCCCGGCGCGGAGACCCTGATCGTCCAGGTCGACGAGCCCGCGCTGAGCGCCGTGCTCAACGCTCAGGTGTCGACCGCCTCGGGCTTCGGCAAGCACCGCAGCATCGACCTTCCCGAGGCCTCGCAGGCGCTGGAGTGGGTGCTGGGTGCGATCGCCGAGGAGGGCGCGACGCCGTGGGTGCACTCCTGCGCGCCCGGGACGCCGTTGGGCCTGATCCGCAACGCCGGTGCGAAGGGGATCAGCGTCGACCTGTCCCAGCTCACCGCCGGTGACCACGACGACCTGGCCACGGCCCTGGAGGCCGGCGACACGGTCGCGCTCGGCGTGGCTCCCGCGCTCGCGCCGGCGGACACCGCGCTCACCGACAAGGTGGTCACCGAGACCGTGGAACGCTGGCTCGACATGCTCGGTCTGGACGCTGCGTACGACATCGTGCTGACGCCCACGTGCGGCCTCGCCGGTGCCGATGCGCGATGGGCGCGCACCGTGTTGCGAATCCTCACCGAGAGTGCAAGGCATCTAGCGTAGATTTCGGTCCATGCTACGACGAGGGACGGCTCTGCTGGCGACGGCTCTTCTGCTCGCAGGCTGCGGGAGCAGCGCGACCGAGGCAGACGACGGCGCCGCGGAGAAGCCCAGTCCGGCGCCGTCGGTGAGCATCGACCCGGCTGACCTGAAGCCCGGCGATCGACCCGCGACGCCCGAGGCGCTGGCGGCGATCACGCTCCAGCACGTGCCCGTCGAGCCGGAGGCCTTCGACGGTGGCGACCGCTACTTCGAGCAGGACGAGGTCGGCACCGTACTGCTGTGGGGAGAGGACCGGTCGCTGGAGGTCAAGGCCGGGGCGGTCGACGACGACCTGCTCTCGACCTGGTGCCGCGACGGGATGTCGAGCTGTGTCGAGGTGAAGACCGAGAGCGGCACCGCCACGGTCGCCTGGGACCTCGCCACCGACGACGGCACTCCTGGTCAGCTGATGGTCTCCCACCAAGCCGCGGGGGAGGAGCGTCGGGCCGCCTACCTGGGCGAGAAGATCACCGAGGATCCTCGCAAGCTCGACCTCGAGGTGGACGTGGACGACCTCGTCGCTCTGGTGACCGACCCGCGCCTCGGCACCAAGACGACCGTGAAGATGACGAAGGCGCAGGTCAGCGGCTTTCCTTCGGCCGGTGCCAACGGTGACGGCGAGGTCGCGCTGACCGCCGGCGCGATCGCGGCGGGACTCGTCGAGACCGAGGAGTACGCCGATCTCGACTCCTTCGAGAAGGCCGACGCCTCGGCCTACGGCAAGGGTGCCTTCGGCGTCGTCGGCACCCGTCCCGACGGCAGCACCGTCACCGCCGTCCACGCCCCGAACCTGCCGGCGGGTCAGCGGAGGTGTCCCAAGACGCTCACCTGCTCGAAGGGCGACACCGACGGCTACGACGGCTGGATCGAAGGATCGGCCGAGACCGTCCGCTGCCACGAGGCGGAGGGAGAGCGCGCCGCATTCTGCGCCGTCGTACGCGAGCAGGCGCCGGCGCCGTTCCCCGAGGACGATCTCGACCCGGTCCTCTCCGGCCTCGAGGCGGCGCTGGAGACGCTGTGGCCGACGGCTTCGGCCGAGAGCGTGCGCCGCGGTGAGTCGCTGGTCGGCTGACGGTCGTCAGCGTCTGGCTATCCGCTGGCCCTCGTAGGCCTGACCACGCTCGCTCGGCGGAGCGAACGACTCCGGCGGACGAGGCTGGTGATGAGCTGGCTGCTGCGCAGCCGCGGGTTGCGGATCCAGTCGCTGGGGAGACGGCTGACGGCGGCTCGGTTGGCGAGGCTCCGGCGGGCGCGGCCGCTGCATACGCTGGGGCGGCTGCTGGTCCGGGGACAGCCGGCGGGGGAGCGGGGCCTCGCCCCGGGGCCGGGCCTGGGCCTGGGGCTGGGGCTGGGGCCGCGGCCGGAGGTGCGGGTGGACCGGGTAGGGCTCCGATGCCTGACGCGGGTCCGGCGGATAGCGCGGAGGTGCCTGGGCGAAGCTCGGGTCGTCCCACTCCTGGTCGCGCTTGCGGCGTCCGGCAAGCAGGGCGACCGCACTGGCGGTCAGGGCCAGGACGATCATGGTGGCGACGATGACCCAGGTGAGGATGCCGGCACTGCCGTCGTCCCCGGTCGGAGTCGCCTTCTCGACGGCCGCTGTCGCCGGGACGCAGCCGCCGTCGACGCACTCGCCGTCGCTGGGGGTGCCGGTCACGACGAACCTGATGCCGCGGTCGACCGAGCCCTGGAAGGTGAGGGTGTGCTCGCCGAGGCCGATGTCCTTGGGCAGCCGGCCCGACCACTTCGCGACGCCGTGGCCGTTGGCCTTGACGTCGGTCGAGAGGACCAGCGGGGTCGAGTAGACGACGACCTTGATGCCGGTCTCGTTGGGCTTGAAGCCGGAGGCCTCGGCATGGACCACGTCGTCGGCGTCGACGGAGGCCTCTCCCAGGCCGGTGAGGTCCAGGCCCTTCGTCGTCGGCGGCTCCTCCGGTGCGGACCACGGCTTCTCCGACGCCTTCTTCTTCGGCTTCCGGTCCGCGCCGGCCTCGTCGGCAGAGTCGCCATCGGTGGCACGCCCTGAGGACGTGCCCCCGCCGGTGCCCGACCCCGAGCCGGAACCTGAGCCCGACTCCGACCCCGAGCCCGAACCGGAGCCTGACCCCGGACCTCCGGTGCTGGCCGAGGGCTCTTCGGGGGTCGGTGAGCTCTCGGGCTCGGCGAGCGCGTCGAAGTCGAACGGGACGCTCGCGTGCGCCGAGTCGGAGTTGTCGTAGCGGTCGCGACCCTCGCCGCGCATCGTCATGATCTGGTAGCTCGTGCCGGGGTCGAGCATGGCGACCTGGGCGGCGTCGAGGGTGAACCGATAGGTCCAGTCGTCAGGATCCTCGGGGTTGAACAGTTCCGACTTGATGAACGTGTTCCGGGTCCCTGAGCCGGAGTAGCCCACCGGGTTGAGTGCGATCTCGATGCCCGGCCTCCGGCCGCCGTAGTCGGTGCCGTGGACGTCGAGCACCACGCCGCTCTTGGACTGCGAGACGATCGAGACCTCGACCTCGGGGTCGGAGAAGAGGCCGCCCAGGCCGAGCGCAGGGACGGCGCCGATAGGCATGAGCAAGAGGGCGAGCGCCGTCAACAGCGTCACCGCGAGCCGAGAGAACACTGCAGACCTCACAAGGCGGTCTCTTGGGGGCAAGGTGTCGGCCCGCCTCAGCCGATGCGGCAGGAAGATAGCTCGCTTTGTCCCGCATGGTGACCCGCGTCACCCAGGTGTTGACGGGTTGCGTCGATATTGAGGGGATTGAGTGTCGTTTGGGCTGATGAAACGGCGAAAACGCCCCGACGGGTATGTCGTGCACATTCCGGCTCGGCAACGTCGGAAGTTGTCGGTGGGACGAGGCAAGATGGTGCCTGTGAACGATGACGTGACCGCCGAGGCCGGGCCCGAGCAGAAGACAGAGCACCAGGAGCTCGCCGAGCAGATCGAGGATGCTCGCTACCGCTACTACGTGCTCGACGACCCGACGCTCTCCGATGCCGAGTTCGACCAGCTGTGGCGTCGGATCAACGAGCTCGAGGAGCAGTTCCCCGAGCTGCGCACGCCCGACTCTCCCACCCAGAAGGTCGGCGGCACGTTCTCGACGGAGTTCACCGCGGTCGACCACCTGCAGCGGATGGAGTCGCTCGACAACGTATTCTCGTTCGAGGAGCTCGCCGGCTGGCACGCCCGGATCGCGAAGGACGGCGCCGCCCAGGCCGAGCTGCTGTGCGAGCTCAAGGTCGACGGGCTGGCCATCAATCTGCTCTACGAGAAGGGCCGCCTGGTCCGGGCGCTGACCCGCGGCGACGGCCGCACGGGTGAGGACGTCACCCCGAACGTACGCACCATCAAGTCGATCCCGCACCGGCTGACCGGCACCGACGAGTTCCCGGTGCCCGACCTGGTCGAGGTGCGCGGCGAGGTCTTCCTCTCCAACGAGGCCTTCGACAAGCTCAACGCCTCCCTGGTCGACGCGGGCAAGCCGATGTTCGCCAACCCGCGCAACTCCGCCGCCGGATCGCTGCGGCAGAAGGACCCGCGGGTGACCGCGACCCGCGAGCTCGGCATGGTCTGCCACGGCATCGGCGCCCGGGAGGGTTTCCAGCCGGTCGCCCAGTCGCATGCGTACAACGCGCTGAAGGCATGGGGGCTGCCCATCTCAGATCGGGTCAAGGTGCTCAAGACCCTTGCCGAGGTCGAGGAGTTCATCAGCTACTTCGGCGAGCACCGCCACGACGTCACCGAGCACGAGATCGACGGCGTCGTGATCAAGGTCGATGCCATCTCGCTGCAGCGCCGGCTGGGCTCCACCTCCCGCGCGCCGCGCTGGGCGATCGCCTTCAAGTATCCGCCCGAGGAGGTCAACGCCAAGCTGCTCGCCATCGACGTCGGCGTCGGCCGCACCGGCCGGGTCACGCCCTTCGGCGTCATGGAGCCCACCAAGGTCGCCGGTTCGACCGTCGAGCGAGCGACGCTGCACAACGCCCACGAGGTCAAGCGCAAGGACGTACGCCCCGGCGACACGATCATCCTCCGCAAGGCCGGCGACGTCATCCCCGAGATCCTCGGACCGGTGCTGCCGCTGCGGCCCGAGGGGCTGCCCGAGTGGGTGATGCCCACCGAGTGCCCCGCGTGCGGCACCACGCTCGCCGAGCAGAAGGAGGGTGACAAGGACCTGCGCTGCCCCAACCACCGCGGCTGCCCGGCACAGGTGCGGGAGCGCGTCTTCTTCGCCTCCGGGCGGGGCGCCTTCGACATCGAGGGGATGGGCTACGAGGCGGCCGACGCGCTGCTCGCCTCCGAGGTGATCACCAACGAGGGCGACATCTTCGCGCTCAACGAGGCCAAGCTGGCCACCACCACCTTCTTCACCCGCGCCGCGAAGAAGGCCGAGAAGGAGGCCGGCGCCGGCGACCGGGTCCTCAACGCCAACGCCATGGGCCTGCTGGGCAACCTCGAGGAGCGCAAGCAGGTCCCGCTGTGGAGGGTGCTGGTTGCGCTGTCGATCCGTCACGTCGGCCCGTCCGCGGCCCGAGCGCTGGCCACCGAGTTCGGCTCGCTCGACGCCATCTGGGCCGCCTCCCAGGAGGAGCTGGCTGCCACCGAGGGTGTTGGCGGGATCATCGCCGAGGCCATCGTCGAGTGGCGCCAGGTCGACTGGCACCAGGAGATCGTCGAGAAGTGGCGTACGGCCGGGGTCTCCCTCGCCGACGAGCGCGACGAGTCCGTCGCCCGCACCCTCGAGGGCCTGACCATCGTGGTCACCGGATCGCTCGAGGACTTCTCCCGTGACGGCGCCAAGGAGGCGATCATCGCGCGCGGCGGGAAGGCGGTCGGCTCGGTCTCCAAGAAGACCGACTACGTCGTGGTGGGTGAGAGTGCCGGCTCCAAGGCCGCCAAGGCCGAGGAGCTGGGGCTGCCGATCCTGGACGAGGCGGCGTTCAAAGTGCTCCTGGAGAAGGGCCCCGCCGAGGCGTCAGTTCCTGACGCCGAGTAGTCAGTTCTTGAGATCGAGACGTCAGTTGTCGACGTCGAGAGGTTGGGGTCGTCTGGACTTGGAGAGGCAATACCCCCCATAGTGTGGCGCCGTGCTCGACGCCCTTTCCTCACTCCTCACGGTCGCCGCGGTCCTGCTGGTCCCGGCGACCGTGCTGCTGTTCACGATCCGTACGCCTCGAGCGGGGTCGCTCTCCTCGGCCACGGCGATGCTCGCAGCGGTCCTCACCGCGATGGCCACCCTGGGGGTCGGCCTGCTGCTCGGTCACGGCGTCATCCAGGCCGCGGCCGGGGGCGTCGTCCTCGGTGCTTCGCTGCTGGCTTGGTTGCCCGCGGCGCGGGACTGGGACGTACGCGGCATGGTGGCCTGGGCGCTCACCATCGACGTGGGTCTGCTCTACCTGACCTATGTGGGGCTGTGGACGGTCACGATCCACCCCGGCGCGTGGACGACGACGCTGTCGAGCCTGCTGTGGCTGCTGGAGGTCTTCGTCTTCGTGATCGGCGTGGGCTACCTGTGGGAGATGGTCGACGTGCTCGCCCGGCGCCGCTGGCGCGGCTGGCCGACGCGGGGTGAGCACCACCCGGGTTGGGGCCGGCCGTTCGTGAGTCTGCACGTCCCGACCCACAACGAGCCGCCCGAGATGGTCATCGAGACGCTTCAGCGGATGCTCGAGCTGGACTACGACGCGTACGAGATCCTGGTCATCGACAACAACACCGAAGATCCCGCGATGTGGCGCCCGGTGCAGGACTTCTGCGAGCAGTACGACGGGGTCACCTTCATCCACCTGGCCAACTGGCCGGGGTTCAAGTCCGGGGCGCTCAACTACGCGCTGACCCGGATGAACCCGCGCACCGAGGTCATCGGGATCGTCGACGCCGACTACCACGTCGCCCCTGACTTCCTCGCCCACAACGCCCCGCTGTTCAGCGACGAGTCGGTGGCCTTCGTGCAGACGCCGCAGGATTACCGGGACTGGGACGTCTCGGCGTACTTCCGCCGTCTCTACCACTCCTACGGCTACTTCTTCGACGTCAGCCAGGTCTCCCGCAACGAGCGCAACGGCGCCATCTTCGGTGGCACCATGGGGCTGATCCGTGCCTCTGCGCTCGTCGAGTCCGGCGGCTGGGACGAGTGGTGCATCACCGAGGACGCCGAGCTGTCGCTGCGGCTGCTGAAGATGGGCTACAACGGCATGCACGTAGACCGCTCCTACGGCCACGGCGTGATGCCACTGACCTTCGAGACGCTCAAGAAGCAGCGTTTCCGGTGGTGCTTCGGTGGCATCCAGATCCTGCGGATGCACTGGCGCTCGCTGCTGCCCGGCCGGCGGACCGAGGACAACCAGATGACCATGGCGCAGCGCTGGGCCTACCTCGTTGGTGGGCTGCAGTGGTTCGGCGACCTCGCCGGGGCGCTGTTCACCTTCTTCCTGATCTCGGGTGCTCTCGACCTGATCCTGGGCGGCGGGCTGGTCGTGCGCCGCCTCTCCGGTCTGCTGCTGTTCGCCACCGTCGCGCTGGTGCTCTTCGGCGCTGCCCGATCGATCGCCTTGGTCCGGCTCCGCAGCGGAGCCTCCTGGCGTGATGCGCTGGGCGCCTTCGGGCTGTGGCTCGCGCTGGGGGCCACCGTCGCCCGGGCCTCCTGGCTCGGGCTGGTCTCGCGGGAGGGCACGTTCCTGCGTACGCCCAAGATCAAGGGGAGGCCGCGCCTGCGCGACGTGGTGCGGGGCAACCTGGTGGAGAGCCTCGCGGCTGCGGTCTGCCTGGCGGTGGCGGTGGCGGTGGGTGTCGTCGGCGGGGCGAGCGGGATCGCCCTCGCGGTCCTGCTGGGCTTCCAGGGGATCGGCTACGCGCTGGCCCCGATCAACAGCTGGGCGGCGATACGCAGCGACCTGCCCGCCGACCTGCGCCGCCGCCGCGAGCGGGCCTGGGCATGGAGTGCGGCGGCGCCGACAGCTCGGCGTGGCGGCCTGGTGCTCGCCTTCTCCTCGGTGATGCTCGCCGGACTGCTCGCCATCGCAGCGCCGGTGGGCAGCCCGGACGTACCCGAGGTGGGCGACGTCCACGGTGCCCTCGAGAAGCCGCGGAACAAGGATGAGCGCCCGCCCGCGCAGAGTCCGGCGCCGGAGGCGGACGAGGACCCGGCCGTCGAGCCGGACGAGGACCAGGCTCAGCCGACCCGCGCTCCGGAGTCCACGCCCACCCCGGCCGCCGCGACCGCCAGCACCCGGCCCACCCAGGCCGCGGACTCGACACCGTCGACCGCACCTACGCGTGGGGCCGAACCGACCCTTACGCCCTCGACCCGGCCCGGGCCGCCGGGCCGGCCGAGCGACAAACCGTCGAACGGCGGTGGCCCGAACAAGACGGGCTAGCTAGGTGGGCTGCCCGGGCAGCTACACGTCGGTGAGGCGCCGCCAAGCGTCCACGACGGCGACCACCGCGATCGGGCCGACGACAGCGGTCAGAGCCAGCTGAGGCGGGCCGACGGCTGCGGCCGCTTCTGCCCCGCCCATCCCGGTCCACAGCGACGCCGCGGCGTAGGGGAACCAGGAGCCGGCACCGAGGAGGACGATCACCTGTGTGATGGCGATGACGGCGATCAGTACACCGACGGTGCCGAACGCGCTCCGGGTGACCGTCGCGACCCAGGCGAACGGAAGTGCCAGCCCGATGCCGAGCGTCCCGGCCGTGAGGGCGGTGACGGTCGCCTGTCCGAGTCCCGACGGGGTGTTCGGTGGCGCCGACGCCAGGGCCGCGCCGGCCAGCGCGGCGAGGGTGAGGCCGACGAGCGTCGCGGCGAGCACGGTCGTCGCGAGGCTGGTGAGGATCACCAGGCAGCGAGCCAGCGCGATCGTGGTGCGCGGAACCGTGAGCCCGAAGGACGCACCTGCGGTGCCGTCGGCGAAGGGCTGCCCGAACGCCCATGCCGTCGTGAACCCGCCGGCGGCGAGCATGGCGACGCTGAGGATCTGGGCGAGCGCCACCATGACGGTGGTGCCCGGGTCGCCGGTGGCGTACGGCGCCAGCTTCACCGCAGCAGCACCGACTCCGTAGCCGGAGCGTGCCAGGGCCACGGCGCCGAAGCTGCCGCACGGGACGAGTACGACCAGCACCGGAACGGCGATCCGGAGGACCGCAGAGCGGCGCAGCAGGAGCGCTTCGACCTGGAGGGCCGCTCGCAGGCCGGGGATCATGCTTCTCTCCTCATGGAGGCTCGGGGCTCCTCGCGCTCGGCCGCGAGCACGCTCGCGAAGAAGCGCGACTCGAGGTCCGGGCCGTCGGGGGCGAAGGTGTCGACCACCCGGCCGGCGTGGACCGCGACGATGCGGTCGGCAATCCGGGACACCTCGTCGAGGTGGTGGCTGCTGACCAGGACGGCCGCGCCTTGTGCGGCCAGGTCCCGCACCAGCTCCCGGACGATCACGACGCCGCGCGGGTCCAGGGCGCTGGTGGGCTCGTCGAGCACCAGCGCGCGCGGTGCGTGGATCGTGGCGCCCACGATGCCGAGACGCTGCCGGTTTCCCTGAGAAAGAGCGCGTGCGCGGACGTCGGCCCAGGCATCCAAGCCGAGCCGGTTCCTGGTGGCGGTGGCCAGCTCGTCGGCCCGGCTGCGGGAGCAACCGTGCAGCCGCGCGGCGGCCCGAAGGTTCTCCGTCACGGTGAGATCTGCGAAGACGAGCGGTGCATCGACGACATGACCGAACTGCGTCGCGGCGTTCCGGGGCAGGTCTGCTGCGGCATGACCGAGGATCTCCGCGGTGCCGGAATCGGGGCTCAGCCTGCCTGCGAGCGAGCGCAGTGCGGTCGTCTTGCCTGCGCCGTTGAGGCCGATCATCGCGACCACCTCGCCGTGATCCACGTGGAGGGAGAGTCCGTCCAGCGCCGGCCGTGCTGCACCCGGGCGACGCCTGGTCCACGCTGCTCGGTGGGCCGGGAAGGTGTGGCTGATCGAGTCGAGGAGTAGCGCGGTCACGGTCGTTCTCCGATGGCCGTCGACGTCAGTTGGTCGAGGGCGTGACGTACGAGCTCTGCGAGCGTGATGCTGTCGTCGAGCGCGACGCTGTCTGGGTCCGCCCACGACATCAGCGCCGCCGTCACCGCGCCGAGGACGGCCGCGGTCGCGATGATGGCGTCGAGGCGCGGAGTGCCGTCAGTGGTCAGCCGGTCGACGATCGCTTCCTGGGTGTCCTGGGTGGACACGGCTACAGCCGCACGCAGGCTCGGGTGGCGAGCGACGATCGCGACGCGGCGGCGGGCGGTGGCGTCCTCGACCGAGGCGATCCCGGCGAGGGCACTGAGAAAGCCACCTCGGACCCGCTGGATCGGGGGTAGGTCGACCGGCTGTGCCCCGACCGCCTCGGCGATGAGCGGGTCGTACGGGTCGGTGACCAGCACCGCGTCCTTGGTGGGGAAGTGCCGGAAGAAGGTCATCTGCGTGATGCCCGCGGCTTCGGCGATCTGGCTCACGGTGGTCGCGTCGTACCCATGGCGCTCGAACAGGTCCAGGGCTACGTCGAGGATGCGTGCCCTGGTGCGGAGCGTCTTGGAGGTGACCATTCGAATAATGTTAGTCACTAACATTCCTGCTTGGCAACACCGGCGGCTGCCGAGGTGAGAGTTGCGCCCGCGGACACCTAGGATGTGCGCATGCCAGAAATCACCCGCGACGAGGTCGCGCACCTGGCCGACCTCGCCCGCATCGACCTGAGCGACGCCGAGCTCGATCACCTTGCCCCGCAGCTTCAGGTGATTCTCGAGTCCGTCGCCTCGATCCAGGGGCTTGCCGGCGATGACGTGCCTGCCACCTCCCACCCGCTTCCGATGACCAACGTCTTCCGTGAGGACGTCGTGACCCCGAGCCTGACGCCGGAGCAGGCGCTCTCCGGTGCGCCGAGCGTCGAGGAGCAGCGCTTCGCGGTGCCGCGGATCCTGGGGGACGAGCAGTGAGTGAGCTGATTCTCAAGACGGCCGCCGAGCTGTCCGACGCCCTCGCCGCCGGCGAGACGACCTCGGTCGAGCTGACGCAGGTCCACCTCGACCGGATCGCCGCGGTCGACGGCGACGTCCACGCCTTCCTCCACATCGACGCCGAGGGTGCGCTGTCGCAGGCTGCCGCCTCCGATGCGCGCCGGGCCAACGGTGACGCGCTGCACGCTCTCGACGGCGTGCCGATCGCGGTCAAGGACGTGCTGACCACCACCGGTCTGCCGACGACCTGCGGCTCCAAGATGCTCGAAGGCTGGGTCCCGCCCTACGACGCGACCGTGGTCAAGAAGATCAAGGACGCCGGCCTGCCGATCCTCGGCAAGACCAACATGGACGAGTTCGCGATGGGCTCCTCCACGGAGCACTCCGCCTACGGCCCGACCAGGAACCCGTGGAAGCTCGACCGGATCCCCGGCGGCTCGGGTGGCGGCTCGGCGGCCGCGGTCGCTGCGTACGAGGCGCCGCTGGCGCTCGGCACGGACACCGGTGGCTCGATCCGTCAGCCGGGCGCGGTCACCGGCACCGTCGGCGTGAAGCCGACCTACGGCTCCGTCTCGCGCTACGGGCTCGTGGCGCTGGCCAACTCGCTGGACCAGGTCGGCCCCGTGACCCGCACGGTTCTCGACAGCGCCCTGCTGCACGAGCTGATCGGCGGGCACGACCCGCTCGACTCGACGTCCACGACCACCCCGGTGACCGGACTCGTCGACGCCGCTCGGGCCGGCGCGACCGGTGACCTCAAGGGTCTCAAGGTCGGCGTCATCAAGGAGCTGGCGGGCGAGGGCTGGGCCCCCGACGTCATGCGCAAGTTCAACGAGTCGGTCGACCTGCTCACCAAGCTGGGCGCCGACGTCGTGGAGGTCTCCACGCCGAGCTTCCAGCACGCGATGGCCGCCTACTACCTGATCCTGCCGGCGGAGTGCTCCTCCAACCTGGCGAAGTTCGACGCGATGCGTTACGGCCTGCGGGTCACCCCCGATGGATCGCCGTCCGCCGAGGACGTGATGAAGGCGTCCCGCGACGCCGGCTTCGGCGACGAGGTCAAGCGCCGCATCATCCTCGGCACCTATGCGCTATCGAGCGGCTACTACGACGCCTACTACGGCCAGGCGCAGAAGATCCGCACGCTGATCATCGAGGACTTCAAGAAGGCCTTCGAGCAGGTCGACGTGCTGGTCTCGCCGACGTCTCCGTCGACCGCGTTCCCGCTGGGCGCGAAGCTCGACGACCCGCTCGCGATGTACATGCAGGACCTGGCCACCATCCCGGCCAACCTCGCCGGCACTCCCGGCATCTCCATCCCGGCCGGGGTCTCCGACGTGGACGGGCTGCCCGTCGGCGTACAGCTCCTCGCGCCGGTCCTGGAGGACGCCCGTCTCTACCGCGTCGGTGCTGCCCTCGAGGGCGCCGTCGGCCCGGTGCTCTCGATCGACAAGCTGGAGGTGGCCCGATGACGGCTGTACCCGAATCTTTGGGCCTGGTTCCGTTCGACGAGGTGCTGGAGAAGTACGACCCGGCCTTCGGGCTCGAGGTCCACGTCGAGCTCAACACCAACACCAAGATGTTCTGCGGCTGCCCGGCGACGTTCGGCGGCGAGCCCAACTCCCAGGTCTGCCCCACCTGCCTCGGCCTGCCCGGCTCGATGCCGGTCGTGAACGCCAAGGCCGTCGAGTCGGCGATCCGGATCGGGCTGGCGCTCAACGGTTCGATCGCGGAGTGGTGCCGGTTCGCCCGGAAGAACTATTTCTACCCGGACATGCCGAAGAACTTCCAGACCTCGCAGTACGACGAGCCGATCGTCTACGACGGCTACCTCGACGTCGAGGTCGAGGGGGAGACCGTCCGGGTCGAGATCGAGCGCGCCCACATGGAGGAGGACACCGGCAAGACCACCCACATCGGTGGTGCGACCGGCCGCATCCACGGCGCCGACTATTCGCTGGTCGACTACAACCGCGCGGGCATCCCCCTGATCGAGATCGTCACCCGTCCGATCCTCGGCACCGGCGCCAAGGCGCCGCTGGTGGCGAAGGCCTACGTCGCCGCGCTGCGCGAGATCCTGCTGGGTCTGGGTGTCTCCGACGTACGCATGGACCAGGGCTCGATGCGCTGCGACGTCAACCTGTCGCTGGCCCCGAAGGGGTCCGGGACGTTGGGGACGCGCACCGAGACGAAGAACGTCAACTCGCTGCGCTCGGTCGAGCGGGCCGTACGTTTCGAGATGTCGCGCCACGCCGGGATCCTCGACGCGGGGGAGGCGATCTTCCAGGAGACCCGCCACTTCCACGAGGACACCGGCACCACCTCGGCCGGCCGGGCGAAGTCGGACGCCGACGACTACCGCTACTTCCCCGAGCCCGACCTGGTCCCGGTCGCGCCGTCGCGCGAGTGGGTCGAGGAGCTGCGCGCGAGCCTGCCGGAGCGCACCGCTGACAAGCGGGCCCGCCTGCAGGTCGAGTGGGGCTACTCCGAGCTGGAGATGCGCGATGTCTGGGCTGCCGGCGCTCTGTCGCTGATCGAGGCGACGGTGGCCGAAGGAGCCTCCGCTCAGGCCGCCCGCAAGTGGTGGATGGCCGAGCTCTCCCGCAGCGCCAACGACCGTGGCGTCGAGCTCGCCGAGCTCGGGGTCACCCCGGTGCAGGTCGCCGAGGTGCAGAAGCTGGTGGACGCCAAGACGCTGACCGACAAGCTCGCTCGCCAGGTCTTCGAAGGCCTTCTCGCAGGTGAGGGCACGGTCTCCGAGATCATCGACGCCCGCGGTCTCGCCGTGGTCTCCGACGACGGCGCGCTGGGCTCGGCTGTCGACGACGCCATCGCCTCCCAGCCGGCGGTCGCCGAGAAGATCCGCGGCGGCAACCAGGCCGCGGCCGGCGCGCTCATCGGCGCGGTCATGAAGGCGACCGGTGGCAAGGCCGACGCCAAGCGGGTGCGCGAGCTGATCCTGGAGAAGCTCTCCTGATCTCACGCCGAGTCGGCTCGTCCTGACGACAAACCCCGCCGAGTCGGCGCGTCATGTAGCCGATGCCGTCACCGAACGCCAGCCCGAGCGGGATCGAGAGCAGCGTGAGGATGGCCATCGTCAGCGCGGGGGCCATCATCAGGGCATA